>JBEPXF010000148.1:0-7539 GCA_041642075.1 Fodinibius sp. | reverse complement strand
TGAGCACGAAGCTACCGGCATCCCCGTGCGGCTCACCATCGGTCCCCGCGACCTTAAAAACAACAATGCCGAACTGGCCCGCCGCGATACGCTGGATAAAAATATTGTGGACCGCGAAGGACTGGCCAAGCGCGTGGATGATCTGCTGAAAACCATCCAGGAGGAACTCTATACCACGGCAAAGGAACGGATCGATAACAATACGCAATCGGTTGACTCCTATGACGAATTTAAGGACGTCATTGAAAACGAGGGGGGCTTTGTCTATGCCCACTGGGACGGCACTGCGGAAACCGAAGAGAAAATAAAAGAGGAAACCAAAGCGACTATTCGCTGTATTCCCCTTGAGAACGGAGAAGAAGGAGAATGTATGGTAACCGGCAAGCCTTCCAAACAGAAAGTTCTTTTTGCACGGGCTTACTAAACAATCATACAATACGTATTGAAACACATTTCATCAGATAGCGGTACCGGTCTGGACAGATACTTGGGGAAAAACGGGCTGGCCCGTGTGGTCTCCGACCTGCTGAACCCGCTATTTCTGTCTCCGCTTGTGATCTTCATTATAAGTTGGATATTACAGTTACCGGCATTAACTACCTTTCTGGTAACGTCAACGGCCCTGATATTTTATACGATTATCCCGTTGATCCTGGCTTTTTACCTGATCCATACTGAACATATTATATCTTTGGATCTTCCGGTACGCGAAACCCGGAGCCGGCTGTATATTTATTCTATTATCAGTGCATTTGTACTTTTCCTGATCTTCCTCTTTAATCTTGGGAGCCTGGATCCTCTTATCGTTATTATTCCAGCGATCTATTTTATCAATCCGATAATAAGCCTGATTATCAATTTTTCCTGGAAGATCAGTATTCACACCGGTGCTCTTGCTTCTGCCGGGGCTATTCTCCTCGGCCTTACTTTCTTCTACCCTTCACTGGCGAGCCTCAACTCTTATATTTTTTCCTTAACAATCCTTTTTCTACTTTTACCAGTGATGGTTTGGTCGCGCTATCGCCTGAGCGTCCATACCCTTCCGGAATTGCTGGGTGGAATTGTCACCGGATTTGGACTAACCATAATCGAGCTCTTTTTGTTCAACAACCTCTGGTAATTATGCTTAATGCTCCCGTATCACACTATCTGTTCAACGCTGCACAAAGCAGGGATATCGATGAACAGACCATCAATGAAATCGGTATTGAAGGATTTACCCTCATGGAGATTGCCGGTTATTCGGCCAGTCAAGAAATACTGAATACCTATCCGGAGCTGTCTCACGGGATATATCTCTGCGGAAAAGGAAATAATGCGGGCGATGCGCTGGTTATTTCCCGGTACCTTATTCAACACGATATCAATGCATCTATCGTATTTTTAAACGGTATTGACGGCCTGTCCCCGGATACCCACAAGAATTTTGAACTACTCAAAAAGTTTGATCCGGAGAATAAGATTTCTATTTATGACAGCTGGGATGATTTCTCTGTTCAGACCTCCTTCGATTTTATCGTTGACGGCATGCTTGGCACCGGACTGGACAGTAACCTTCGCGGAGATTATCAAAAAGCGGTTCAATGGGCTAATCAGCAATCGAGACCTGTTTTTTCTATTGATATTCCCACTGGGCTCCATGCCGATACGGGGGAAATCATGGGTAAGGTTATTGAAGCCGATCATACTTTTACATTTGGTGGACGTAAGCAAGGTTTTTACCTGCAGGATGGCCCACAACATACCGGCCAGGTCACCTACTGCGAATTGCCATTCCCGAACGAGCTGAAAGCCAGCTGCGATACCTTCCTATTAGACGAGTCCTGGGTTCCGGAACATCAGTCGTCGCTTGGAGTTCACAAATATGATACAGGTGTTCTTTATATTATTGCCGGCTCGGAAGGATTGACCGGTGCCGCTGTCATGGCCGCTAAAAGTGCCTGGGCCGAAGGACTGGGCGCCGTTATTTTAGTATGTCCACGTGGATTGCTCCCTGTTTATGAGCACAACCTTCCTTCCATTATCAAAAAACCGGTGGGAGAGCAATCGGACACCTACTTCAGTAAAGAACACCTACCGGATGTTTCGCAAATTGTCGGAGAAAAAAAAGGAGCGGTTCTAATAGGTCCCGGACTGGGTCGACAGGACGAAACCGTACGCTTTGTAATAGATTACTTATCCCAAAATGACCGAAAAACAGTTATAGATGCCGATGCCCTGTGGGCCCTCGCGCAATCTAAGGAATGGAAAGAATTTGAGAATAAGCATTGGATTTTAACTCCTCATCCCGGGGAACTTGTTAAACTACTGGAACAGGACATAAAAAAGGATTATAAAAGATTGGATTTGGTTCGTAATTTCTCAGCTGAACATAATGTCACGACGCTATCCAAGGGTATGCCCGGTATGATAGCAACTAAAAATGGAGACAGCTACCTGACAAACTACGATACTCGCTATTTTGCGCGCGCCGGCAGTGGGGATGTATTGGCCGGTAAAATATCGGCTTATTTGTCACTCGACTATTCCCCTGAATACAGTTGCGTGCAAGCCCTATTAAACGGCAAAAAGAAACTACAGACCTATTTAGACTCCAATAGAGATCTACCGGAACCAATAGATTTTATATGAAACCTTCTGTGCTTTACACATTTCTGGCTAAAAATACATATCTCTTGGTAACAGCTATAGTAGGACTCACTATTCTGATGCTGGCGCTTATGTTACTGCCAGCCGAGACTTTTTCCCACAGTAAATTATTCAGCTACGACAAGATAGGCCACTTCCTACTCTTTGGAAGTTGGACATTCTTGCTCGGACTATATCATAGTATTGCTCTTTCAGGCAACACTAATATTTGGGTTATCTTTCTCATTGGTACTTTTTTTGGAATACTTATGGAGTTTCTCCAATATAGTCTCCCCGCCCTGAACCGTCATGCCGACATTTATGACATCCTTTTTGATGCGGCCGGTTGCCTCGTTGCGGTCTTTCTCCTTCGAAAAATAATCCCTGGAGAATAATTTTATTCTCCAAAGTTGATAAAGACCATATTTTATTATTATTTAATACTAATTAACTAGTATTAAATACTTAATATTATGAATGATCAACGAAAAAAGCCCACAGCAAACCTCAGAACATACTATACTATCTTCCTTCAAATTTCGGTTATTGCTGTTTTACTCATTTTTATTGTCGCTACGAAGGTAGATTTCAGATCCACTCAACAAGACACAAATCTCACCGAAGAACAGGAAGTGGTTGAGATGGAGAAAATTGTCCAAACACAGCAAGAAGAAACGCCTCCGCCTCCGCCCGATCCTCAGGTACCGGTAGAAGTACCTAACGACGAAATCATTGAGGATCAGGAAATTAATCTGGATGCCGACATGAATATGAATGACCCGTTGGAAATGCCGCCTCCACCCGAGGAGGAAGAAGAGGAGGAAGAGGATTTCTTTAGGGCGGTTGAACATATGCCAAAAATAAAAGGAGGACAGGAATGGTTGTATGACAATGTAAACTATCCGGAGCGCGCTAGAAAGTCGGGTATTGAAGGAAGAGTTACGGTTCAGTTTATCGTTACTGAAAACGGTAAAGTAGAAGACCCAAAGGTTATCCGCGGTATTGGCGGCGGATGCAACGAAGCAGCGCTGGAAGTTATCAAAAAAGCCGAATTTACGCCGGGACGTCAGCGCGGCAAACCAGTACGGGTTAAAATGTCCCAGCCAATAGTTTTCCGATTACAAAATTAAGCACTGCTATTAATTATAAATGAATAATATTCCAACTATAATTGGGCTATTATAGCAATAGGGACCTTTATCTATAAAAACATGACTAATATATTTGCTTTAATAGGGTAATTGTATAAATTGTTATTATATGTAAAAGCAAACCTGAATTATAAGTTTAATGCTATGTCAAAACAAGGAAGCAGAAAAACTGCAGAAGCAGATCTGCGAAATTACTATACACTTTTTTGGGAACTTGGACTTCTGTCCGTGCTTCTTGTCTTTGTTGTTGCTACAAAAATTGATTTCCGGGCATCTCAGCAGGATGTCAACCTGACTCAAGAGCAGGAAGTTGTTGAAATGGAAGAAGTTATCCAGACTCAGCAGGAAAAAATGCCTCCACCGCCCCCCAGACCCCAGGTACCGGTAGAGGTCCCCAACGATGAGGTCATTGAAGACCAGGAAATTAACTTGGATGCCGATTTAAATTTCGATGAGCCGTTGGATATGCCTCCACCACCTGAAGAAGAGGAGGAGGAGGAAGAAGATTTCTTTGTAGCGGTTGAACAAATGCCCGAACTGATTGGAGGGTTAGCCGAGCTTCAACAAAAAATAAATTATCCAGAGCGTGCGAAACGCGCTGGAATAGAGGGTCGTGTTATTATTCAGTTTATTGTAACTGAAAATGGTGACGTGGAAGAACCCCGTGTTATTCGCGGTATTGGTGGCGGCTGCGATCAGGAAGCCCTAAGAGTTGTGAAGGAAGCTAAGTTTGAGCCGGGACGTCAGCGCGGCAAACCTGTAAGAGTTCAGTACAGTCTGCCTATTATCTTCCGCCTGCAAAACTAGTTTTACATTATATAACAAAACACCTCAAAGGCGCGCTTTTTAGCGCGCCTTTGCTATTTATAGCCCTTCCTAACCTCCCTATGAAATGGTTACACAATTTTTTTTGTTTAAAAAAGTTACAAAAGTAGAAATTGGATATAATTATTTGTTTCATTAGGCAAACATTAACGGAATTGTATTAGAACCAGTGCGGAGGATCTTATGAGTATACAAGAAAGAAAAAAACCTAAGTCCGATTTAAGAAAGTACTATACAGTCTTTCTTCAGTTGGGGCTCGTGGCGGTATTACTGCTTTTTATTGTAGCAATGAAAGTAGAATTTGTCGGCAATAATTCAGACTCAGATATGTCTGAAGAACAGGAAGTCGTTGAAATGGAGGAAGTTATCCAAACCCAGCAAGAGGAAACCCCTCCTCCACCACCGGAACCGCAAGTACCGCAAGAAGTACCTAACGACGAAATCATTGAAGACCAGGATATTAACCTGGATGCAGATATGAATATGAATGAGCCGTTGGATATGCCTCCACCTCCTGAAGAAGAAGAGGAGGAAGAAGAAGATTTCTTTGTAGCGGTTGAACAAATGCCCGAACTGATTGGTGGATTAGCTGAGCTGCAGAAAAAAATAAACTATCCCGAACGAGCGAAACGAGCCGGAATAGAAGGTCGGGTTATTATACAATTTATTGTAACTGAAGATGGTAATGTAGAAGATCCCCAAGTTGTTCGTGGTATTGGCGGCGGTGCTGATGAAGAAGCCCTTCGCGTGGTCAGGCAAGCCAAATTTAAGCCTGGACAACAGCGAGGTGAACCTGTACGTGTGCAGTATAGTTTGCCTATTATATTTCGTCTACAAAACTAGTTTTACTTAACAGTTATTTTCATATAAGAAAAAGGGTGCTGTTCTCACAGCACCCTTTTTTATTTTAAGATATTCATTAACCTCTGTACTCTATACTTTCTTTAAAACTCTTCGAGTACCTCTTTTAAATTATCATACCCCACTTTCCTTTTTGCTCTTTCCAGGGCAACCCATTCTACTTTCTCAATCCCTTCTTCTTTTTGTGGTTCAAAGTCATGGTGGCCGGAATCAAGCTTCATCAAATACCAATATGTTGTTTTCCCATACTTAGTATTTGACCGTTCATATTCATGATAGGTCTGTTTGATCGGTGATACAATAGTCGGCTTGGCTTCAAGTCCGATCTCCTCAGTGACTTCGCGTATGGCACATTCCTCAATTGATTCTCCCTCTTCTAGCTTTCCTTTGGGCAAATCCCAAACTCCCCTGCGATATATCAGCAATACCTGTGGATTGGCATCCATATCACGGAATACTACCCCACCCGCTGCAATAATCCGTTTGAGGGTATTGCTCTTAATCTTCTTGTCCTTCATCATTTTCCTCTTCTTTCTCAGCTTCATCGGCATAATTCATTCGCAGATTATTCAGGGTCTCCTTCAAATAATTATCCAGCTCTTTGGGAAGGTTCCCTTCGGTAAACTTCTGCAGCATTACCAGAGTATCAATCGCAAACTTTGCGGACTTTAGTTCTCTTTCAATTTCCCCTGTGTTTGGGTTTTCAGTTTTTCCCATCCCCATCATTGCTATTTGTTGATGCTGCTGAACAAGCATCATAAACAAAAGTTGCTGCTGTTGATCTTCTGATAAGTTGTCTCCGTCGAAATTCATTTGATCCATATGCTCTTAATTTTTAATGATTAGAGGGTTTTGATTAGGAATAAACAAATTTGTAATTATTCCATTCATTCGATATTGTACTTCAATATTCTTATATCCGACTCTAAAAATAAATGAATAAATCAGAGGCATGAAATATTTTTTACTAGTTTGTACCTTTCTGTTTTTAACCAATCCCGTTATTGCCCAGGAATTTGAATCCATATTTAATGGAAAAGATTTATCCGGCTGGACGGTCCATGGTACCGAACAGTGGTATGTTGAAGATGGCGAACTGGTGTGTGAAAGTGGCCCTGATAAAGAATATGGTTACCTGACAACCGACAGAACTTACAAAAACTTTGTCTTAAGCCTGGATTTTAAACAGGAATCAAATGGAAATAGCGGGGTCTTCATTAGATCCAGTGTTGAAGGGACCAAAATAGAGGGTTGGCAGGTAGAAGTGGCCCCGTTAGGATCTCATACAGGCGGAATTTATGAATCCTATGGTAGAGGCTGGCTTAAAAAGCCCAGTTCGGAAGACGAAAAGGCGCTAAAACCGGATGAATGGAATCACATGGTAATCCGTGTGGAAGGCGATAAAGTAACCAGCTGGCTAAATGATAACAAAATGGTAGAGATAGAAGATCAGAAAATAGGCCAGGCAACGGGTTCTATTGCCCTTCAGATTCACTCCGCAACAGAAGGCAATGAAGTAAAAGTCAGATGGAAAAATCTCCGCATAAAGGTTCTCGACTAGTAATTACTTTCTGCTTTTCCTATCGATTAAACAGATTATTTTATTCTGATTTGAAACTTTAATTATTGCTTATTACCAAGTACCTTTGATAGCTGATATTTTTGTTAATTCTTAATTAATCCTAATGGCTCATTTACATCCTTTTAAAGCGTGGCGGCCGGACCCAAAACGCGTAAAAGAAATCGCTTCTGTTCCCTACGACGTTATCACTTTTGATGAAGTACAAACCATAGCTGAAAACAATCCCCATAATTTTTTACATGTAAGTCGTCCGGAAGTTGATCTGCCGGATAATACAGATCCCCATGATGATGCTGTTTATGAACAAGGGGCTGAAAACCTTCAGCAGTTACTATCCGGGGGAGTACTACAACAGGATGAGCAGCCTTCAATTTATATTTATCAGCTAATCCGGGAAGGGCAAACTCAAACAGGAGTTTTTGCCTGTGTGTCGGTAGAGGACTATGATAATGAAGTAATACTTAAGCACGAGCTAACTCGTCCTACTAAAGA
>JBEPXF010000147.1:0-7550 GCA_041642075.1 Fodinibius sp. | reverse complement strand
TTAACTATTTGATATATAGTAACATAGTACGCTACTATCGTGAATAATATTAGCTATTCTATTATAATTTCAAATTATAATAGAATGATGCAGATGTTCACGTGGGGCAATACGAAATAAATGAGATCAGAATTAATAGATGAAAATTAAAATGCATGACAAAAATAGATACAAATTTTACTGAAGATTCTGAATCCGATAAAAATAATGTTTATCAGGCTCCTGAATGGGCTAAGCACATAATTTGGTACCAGATTTTTCCAGAACGTTTTCGTAACGGAGATCCTAATAACGACCCACGAAGGGAGTACGTGTATGGACCAGAAGCTTGGTCAGTTTCTTCCTGGACATCGGACTGGTATGCCCAAACTGACTGGGAAAAATCACTGGGAGATGAGTTTACCGACAGCATCTATCACCGTCGTTACGGGGGAGATCTACAGGGTATTATTGATAAACTGGACTATTTGCAGGAATTAGGAATAGGAGGGATTTACTTAAATCCCATTTTTGATGCTGTTTCACTCCATAAATATGATACCAGTTACTACCATCATGTGGATCGTTTCTTTGGTCCCGATCCAGAGGGCGATGAAAAAATTATGGAACACGAAAATCCCATGGATCCCTCTACCTGGCAGTGGACTTCCGCAGACAGGCTTTTCTTAGAGCTTATTGAAGAAGTGCATAAACTGGGTATGTATATCATTATTGATGGAGTTTTTAATCATACTGGGACGGAATTTTGGGCTTTCCGTGATCTGCTTAAACATCAGGAAAAATCTCCATTTAAGGATTGGTATTCAGTTAAAACTTTCAGGGATGATGATTCTAATATCCCATTTGATTATGACGGATGGTGGGGGCACTGGTCGCTTCCGGAGTTTAAGGAGAAAGATGGAACGCTGGTCAAGCCGGTACGGGAGCACATACATGCCATTACAAGACGCTGGATGGATCCCGATGGGGATGGCGATCCGTCGGATGGCATCGATGGATGGCGCCTGGATGTACCCGAAGAGGTAGGTAAAGATTTTTGGAGAGAATGGAACTCTTGGGTCCGGGAAATAAATCCCGAGGCCTATACCGTGGGAGAAATTTGGACTACAAATTCGAAAGAATGGGTGGGTGAGGATCTGTTTACAGCCGCAATGAATTATCCCTTTGCAAAAATTGTGCAGAACTATATGATTGATGAGGATATGACGGCCTCTGAGTTCTTGCATGAATTAAAAAAGGTACGGCAGGAATTGCCCTCTGAAGCGACTTTGGTTATGCAGAATCTGATGGATAGTCACGATACGCCCCGATTGGCGTCGATGATTGTGAATCCGGGTCGGGTGTACAATGAAAACGGCCGTCCGGAACACGGCTTTGACGTTCGTAAACCGACAACGGAAGAACGAAGGCTGCAAAAGCTGATTGCTCTCTTCCAATATACCTACGTAGGGGCTCCCATGATTTTTTACGGCACCGAGGCTGGTATGTGGGGAGCAGGTGACCCGGATGACCGAAAGCCGATGGTGTGGCCGGAATTTTATTATGAACCAGAGAAAGAACATCCGCTGGGCAAAAACCGAACACCCGATGATAACAATTTTGATCACGACCTGTTTAGCTGGTACCAGCGTCTTGGGGAGATACGAAATGAGCATTTAGCCTTTCAGACGGGAGATTTCCAAGCCCTAAAAACGGACGATAATCGAAATATCGTCGCTTTCGCAAGGTTTCTTAACCTTGAAAAATTTGGTATTGTGGTAATCAACAAGTCCGAACAGCCGCGAAGCATTCGAATTGAAGTTACTCCTTTTGAGCTAAGGGAAACGGCCGCTTTAAAGAATTGCCTAACCGGCAGGCGTGTGGACTTGCACACAAATGAAGTTGAATTAAAACTTCCTCCTGTATCCGGGGCAATACTAACGCCCGAAAAACAGTAGCATGCGTATTGATCCGAAATATTTTAATCCTTTTTTAATAGTACTGGCAATAGTTGGGGCTCTTCTCATCGCTTACTTTACCATTAGTAGTCCCCTTAATCGTGAGGCCGCTTTTCGGGAGCAGATCGTAAAGCAAGATTCGCTTCAAACCACTTCCTGGCTGCAGGTTGAGACTTCCGATAGCCTGAAAATAAGTGACTTCAGTGGACAATACGTTATGCTTTATTTTTGGTCGCAGTGGTCTGGTTCTTCCGAAGATGGGCATCAAAAGGTCGCTGAACTTAAGAACAGCTTTAGTAATGATTTAGAGGTAATATCTGCGATGGTGGGGCTTCGTGAAAAGGAAGCGCTGGCTTTTATCGATGAAAATGATTTTCCTTTTTACTTCGTAGCCGGTTCCCAGCAGTTTTCGGCTTTTGGAGTGCCGGGGCTGCCTGCTTATCTTCTGTATAATCCCGATGGGAAAATACAATTTATTTCACTCGGTATACTTAACGAAGCTGAAATGGATAGTTTAAATACCATTATTAATGACGGATAACGGTCATATCATCCATAATGGTGTGCTGCTTTCCGCTGATACACCTATTGTCTCAGCAAATTCGCGAGCCTTATTATATGGAGAAGGCGCTTTTGAAACTATCCGTACCTATGGAAGAGAAACGCTGTTCTTTTCTGAGCATATGGATCGTCTCAAAAGAGGACTTAAGGAATTGGGATTTAATCTCCAGCAATTCCCTGAAGAAAAACTTTTGGAGGAACAGATTTTGAAGTTACTCTCAGAGGATGATTTGCTGGATAATGATGCCATCGTACGGTTGCAGTTCTGGCGAAATGGCAGCCGGGGATATTTTCCTGTTAAAAATAAAGGGAAGTTGCAGTACCTGATCACTGCAAGCAACTGTCCCGACTTTGAAGACAGAGAGGTTTGTGTGGCAACCGTGGCTATCTCCCGGATACCATCAGAATCGCTGCCTGTATTTGGTAAATTTACCAACGGCATCAACTATATTCTTGCGGCCAGAGAAGCAGCGGATAAAGGAGTGGACGATGCCCTGATGCAAACGACGGAGGGATGGGTTTCAGAGACTACCATTGCCAATATTTTTTGGATTGAAGGTAATGAAGTTTATACACCTTCAGAGGAGTGCGATTTACTGCCGGGCATAACCCGAGATATCGTAATCGATATTGTCAAAAAGAATAACCGGTTGGGGATTCAGGAGGGGAGATATCCTTTGGAACGCTTGTACAGTGCGGAATCAGTGGCTATATGTAATTCAGTCCGTGAAGTCTTGCCCGTTACCCAAATCAATACCCACAAATTTGATACGGATCATCCGGTTCTTAATATTCTTCGGCAATCCTATACAACATTCAGAAATAAGCATAAGAAATCACTTTCGGGTTAAATGGCAGCGGATCTCGAAAATCTCATTTATACATTTGCACAAAAAGGGGCTCTCATATTACTGGAATCTCAGTCCAGTGAGCATCCCTGGTCTCGTACTTCCTATTTAGCTGGCCAACCCAAAGCAGAGATTAAGGCCTACGGGAATCAAATTCAGATTATTGCAGAAGGAGAAAAGCGAAGCTTCGAAGAGAATCCCTGGAATGCTTTACAGGATTTTCGTCAGGAATATAACGGATGGCTGTTTGGCTATTTGGGATATGACCTTAAAAACTACCTGGAGGATTTATCATCGGATAATGATGATTCCCTCGGATTGCCGGATCTTTATTTTATGGTCCCTGAATACCTATTTAAAAAAGAAGAGGGGAGTGGCCAGTTTAAAATGATCAGGGGAGGGGAATCGGCAAAATTCAATCCGGATACTTTCACTCCGTTGGATAAACAGCAATTTCTTGTCGAAAATTTTGGTCCCGGGGTTGCAAAAAGCAATTATATAAAGCGAATAAAGGAAGCTCAGAAACGTATTATTGAGGGTGATTTTTATGAGATCAACCTCTCGCATCAGCTGAAGGGCACGTTTCGAGGTAATCCCCAACAACTTTATGCCAGGATGAAAGAAGTAGGCCCCGTGCCTTTTGGGGCCTATTTAGAGGGGGAAGGCTGGTCGGCCTGTTGCCAGTCGCCGGAGCGTTTTTTACGGAGGGAAGGGGATACCATTTTTTCCCAGCCCATTAAAGGAACTGCCAGGCGGGGAATGAATCCACAGGAAGATAAAATACTAAAAGATGAATTATATCATTCCTCAAAAGAACGGGCCGAGAACCTGATGATTGTAGATCTGGTAAGAAATGATTTAAGCCATATTGCCAAGAAAGGAAGCGTAAAGGTTGAAAAATTATTTAATATTGAATCCTTTGAGACGGTGCATCAGATGGTTTCGACGGTGAGGGCCAAGGTAGCGGAAGGAGAAGATGCTATTGAAATACTAAAGGCCTGCTTTCCCATGGGATCGATGACCGGGGCCCCGAAGATAAGCGCTATGAAGTCCATTGAGGAGTTGGAATCCTACAGGCGGGGACTGTATTCCGGTGCCATTGGTTACATAAAACCTGATGGAGATTTCGATTTCAATGTGGTTATTCGTTCCGCGATCATTAAAGATGGTGCCCTTTATTATGCGGTCGGCGGAGCTATTACCGGGGACTCTGATCCCGAGGCCGAATGGGAGGAAACGTTGGTAAAAGCCCGCGCCCTGATGGATGCTATTGAATGAAAAGGAGATATCTGGAGTTATAAAAGAAAACAGAATTACATTTTAAACATTATTTATGGGTGAGCAATACACTGAACTACAGACCTTGGGAGAACTTCAAAATTCAGGGTGGGAATCATTTTCTGTAAAGGAGGAAATAAGAAAAAATGTAATCCGAAAAATTGAGGCCGGGGAAACACTTTTCCCGGGAATACTGGGCTATGATAAGTCCGTGATCCCGGAATTGCAGCACGCCTTGCTGGCCAAGCATGATTTTATCCTGCTGGGATTACGAGGACAGGCCAAAACAAAAATTTTACGCCAGCTACCTTCATTTCTTAATGAATTTGTGCCTGTCGTCAAGGGATCGCAAATCAACGATGATCCCTTTAATCCCGTTTCCAGGCAGGCTATTGAATTAATTGATGAAAAGGGAGATGAGACTCCCATAGAATGGATTCATCGCAGTCAGCGGTATGGTGAAAAGCTTGCAACACCGGATACCGCAGTGGGGGATCTGATCGGAGATATTGATCCTATCAAGGCGGCAGCCCAAAAGTTAACATTGGCCGACGAAAATGTGATTAATTTTGGACTTGTTCCGCGCACAAACAGGGGCATCTTTGCGATTAACGAGCTGCCGGACCTCCAGCCGCGTATCCAGGTTTCTCTGTTAAACATTATGCAGGAACGCGATATTCAGATCCGCGGATTTAATATTCGCATTCCGGTGGATGTGCTTATGGTGTTTTCTGCAAACCCGGAAGACTATACGAACCGCGGGAATATTATTACCCCATTGAAGGATCGTATCGATGCCCAGATTCTCACCCACTATCCCAGGGAATTGGAGACAGGGATGGAAATTACCCGCCAAGAGGCGTGGGCCGATCGTAATAGTAAAATCAAGGTTGAAATCCCTGATCTTTTACGGGAGCTGCTGGAACAGGTCGCTTTTGAAGCTCGTGAATCAGAATATATCGATCAGAAGAGCGGGGTATCTACCCGATTGACAATTACGGCTATGGAACAACTCATTTCATCTGCCGAACGACGGGCACTTCTAAACGGAGAAAAGCAAACGACCGCCAGAATAACGGATCTCTTTCATGTAGTACCCGCACTGACCGGAAAGCTGGAGCTCGTTTATGAAGGGGAACAGGAGGGAGCTCTTAATGTGGCAAAGCATCTTATCGGAAAGGCTATCAAGAAGACCTTCAAGCGATTATTCCCGGATCCCGAAGCCCAGAAAAAGCAGGAAGATCCCAGTATTTATCAGCCTGTACTGGATTGGTTCGCCAGTGGTAATACCCTCGAAATTACTGATGATATGTCCGGGAAAGCCTATAAAAAGGCTCTTAAACAGATTAAGGGGCTGAATGCCGTTATAAAAGATTATGGAAATAATAAAGTAAATGATAATAAGTATATCCTTATGGATTTTGTTATCGAATCTTTACATCAATATTCTATGTTAGGTAAGGAGGAGATAGATAATGGCCGCAGCTATTCAGATATGTTGGGAAGTATGCTGGGTTCGATGGATGATCTTGATGATCTGGAAGATTTCCAGCAGTAATTATCGTTGCAATATGCCTTATATACTGTTATATTTGCACATCGAAATTAGGTAATAAAGAAATTTAAGAATCTTATGAAGAAAGGAATTCACCCAGAATACAACGAAATTACGGTTGTCCTGAGCGATGGAACCGAATTTAAAACGCGAAGCACCATGGATCCCGATGATGGGGTTTATCGCAGTGAGGTAGATTCAAAGAATCATCCTTTTTACACCGGTAACATGAACTTTCAGAAGAAAGCCGGTCGTATTGATCGCTTTAAGAAGCGTTACGGGACTGACTAAACGTAGTCTTTGAAAAAATATATTTAAGGGTGCACCTCAAATAGAAGTGCATCCTTTTTTATTTATATAAATTGGTATATCTATGGAAATACATCGGTTTAACGTTGGACCTTTTGCGGAAAACAGTTATCTACTTATTGAGGATGATGAGGGATTACTTGTAGATCCGGGCTTTGCTGATCAACAGGAGTTTAGAAAGGTACAATCGATAGTAGAGAGGAAGGAAATAGCCCTTAACTATGTGCTGTTGACCCATGCCCATGTAGATCATGCCCTGGGATTGCACCGGGTGCTTGATCACTATGATATTCCGGTTTATTTGAGTGACAAAGATTATTATCTCTGGAATAATTTTGAGTCTCAGGCTCAGATGTTTGGTTTAAAAGCCCGGGGATTTGATTTTACACCTGAGGTATTACCGGTATCATCAGCATGGAGCCTGGGTAATTTTAGATTTGATTTGCGTTACACTCCCGGACATTCTCCTGATCATCTTTCCTTGTACCTCCCGGATGAAAATATTGTCATTGCCGGAGATGCGTTATTCAAAGAGGGGATAGGGCGAACGGACCTCTATAAGGGAAGTATGGAAGTGCTGAAAAAATCGATACAGGAAAAACTCTATACTCTCCCGGATGATACAACTGTTTATCCGGGTCATGGACCTAATACGACTATAGGCCATGAAAAAGAGTCCAATCCATTTGTTAGAGGATAGACCTATTGGATCAAAGATAGCTCTGCTGTTATTCTTCTGATGATTGCTCTTTTATTTTGTTAAGGCGTTCAATTTGCTCATCGTAATAGTCGTTTTTTTCCTTTTTTATTTTTTTTAATTGTTGATATGAGCGAATAGCAGCCTCAAATTTCCCTTGCTCTTCGTGAATTTTGGCTAGGGTTTCGGATACAATACCATCTACCTCTTTCTCTACTTTTGAACTTTCCTTTGATTCTTCAAAAGTAGGTGACTGGGGACGTATCTTTTTGGATTCCACACTCGAAAGCTTTTGAATTAATGAATCGAGATCTAAGAGGGGATCACGGCGACCTGTGACAGGAGTGGATACATCTCTACCCGAA
>JBEPXF010000146.1:0-7556 GCA_041642075.1 Fodinibius sp. | reverse complement strand
GAAAAAAGACAAGAAAAAGAAGAAAAAGAAAAAACGACGAGGACGCCATAATCGTGTTGACGAGGATGATGTCGAAGAAAAATTGAAAGAAACACTGCGTAAAATGCAGTCCTCTGAAACGGTGGGAAGTCGTCGACAGAAACGCCGTAGACAGCGAAAAGAAGAACGTGAGGAAGAAGAACAGTTACAGGCAGAGCTAGAAGAACTTGAAGAAGATATTATTGAGGTTACTGAATTTATTACGGTAAGTGACCTTGCTGACCTGATGGATGTGAAGTCTAATGAGGTTATTACTACCTGCATGAATCTGGGTATGATGGTCTCTATTAACCAGCGTCTGGATGCCAGTACTATTGAGCTGGTAGCCGAAGAATTTGGTTTTGAGGTAGAGTTTGTAGATGCTGAAGAGGCAATTGAAGAAATTGAGCTGGAGGAAGATGATCCGGAAGATCTCCAGCCCCGTGCTCCTATTATTACGGTAATGGGGCACGTTGATCACGGTAAAACTTCACTACTTGATTATATTCGAAAATCACAAGTAGCCGAAGGAGAGGCCGGCGGAATTACTCAGCACGTAGGAGCTTATGAGGTAGAGACAGATGATGGACGTCCGATTACATTCCTGGATACCCCTGGCCACGAGGCGTTTACAGCAATGCGTTCACGTGGAGCACAGGCTACCGATATCGTTATTTTGGTTGTTGCAGCTGATGATGCCGTAATGCCTCAGACGGTAGAGGCTATTAACCACGCTAAGGCTGCAGGAGTATCTATTATTGTGGCTATTAATAAGATGGACAAGCCAGCAGCAAATCCTGATAAGATAAAGCAGCAGCTGGCCGAACATGATGTGATAGTGGAAGAGTACGGCGGAACGAATCAGGCAGCTGAAGTTTCAGCAATGACGGGTGAAGGTATCCCCGAGCTACTTGACAAGGTACTGATTGAAGCTGAACTTATGGAATTGAAGGCCAATCCCGACCGCCGGGCCGACGGAGTAGTGCTTGAAGCCCGTGTAGACAAGGGTAAAGGTATTGTCGCAAATATCCTGGTACAAAATGGTACTCTTAAGGTCGGAGATCCTTACGTGGCTGGTTCTTGCTTTGGACGCGTAAGGGCGATGGAGAATGAACTTGGAGAAAAAGTGGAAGAAGCAGGGCCTTCTGAGCCGGTACAGCTTACCGGTTTTGATGATATCCCTAAAGCCGGTGATAAACTGGTTGTTATTGAAAGTGAGAAAAAAGCCAAGGATATTGCCAGTCAGCGTCAACAGATTCGACGCGAGCAAGAACTTCGCAAGTCCAAGCATCTGTCACTTGATGACCTTTCCCGTCGACTGGCTCTCGGCGAGGTCTCCGATCTGAATATTATTATCAAGGCTGATGTGGATGGCTCCATTGAAGCACTCTCTGGTGCCCTGCAAAAGCTTAGCAATGAGGAAGTTTCAGTCAATATTATTCATACCGGTGCGGGTGCGATAACCGAATCGGATGTATTGCTGGCCTCAGCATCAGATGCCATTATTATTGGTTTCCAGGTACGACCGACTTCGAATGCCCGCTCGGTTGCCGAAGAGGAGGAAATTGATATTCGACTCTTTAGTGTAATCTACGATGCCGTAGATGAGGTCAAGGATGCGATGGAAGGAATGCTTTCACCTGAGATAAGTGAAAAACTGTATGGTAATGCTGAAGTGCGTGAAATCTTCAAGGTTTCCAAAGTAGGAACTATTGCCGGTTGTTATGTCATCGATGGCAAGATCAATCGAAATAATCCGGTGCGCGTGGTCCGCGAGGGAGTGGTTATTTATGACGGAGAGATTGATTCGCTTAAGCGATTTAAAGAGGACGTTAAAGAAGTGAAAACCGGGTACGAATGTGGTATTAGCATTGTCAACTACAATGATCTTAAAGTGGGCGATGTGATTGAAAATTATGAGATCGTTGAGTCACGGCGTAGTCTTGAAGATGTTCAAAGCGATGATGACTAGTCTCGTTCTATAAAAGCCCAAAACGAAATAATATTATGAGTATTCGTACAGAACGGCTAAGTGCCGTTATCCAACGGGATTTAGGTAAGATCATTCAAAAAAGTTACCAAAGCAGCGGTTCTTTTATCACTGTCACAAAGGTAGAAGTAACGCCGGACTTGATGATTGCCAAGGTATATTTAAGCGTATATGCACCAGGAAAAGATGAAGATGCTCTTTTTGCTCACCTGGAAGATAATAAAGCAGCTATTCGAAAAGAATTAGCAGATAAAATTCGCCATCAGGTTCGAAGAATACCTGAACTTCATTTAATTAATGATCAAACAGCTGAATATGTTGAGAAGATGGAGGGACTGTTTGAAAAGATTCGGAAAGAGAGAGAAGAACGCGAAAACAATAGTGAAGAGGAATAGTCTCTTTTTGATTATTGCTATTGGCGTTAATTTCTCCTTTTTAGATTATTTTTTCGCTGTAAACGGTTTATAATAATCCAGATCTTTTTTAGTAATGGCAGAATATATTTTGCTCAATGAAGTAGATCGCACTTCCAATACGGTATTGACGGTTGGTACTTTTGATGGGGTACACACGGGCCATCGGGCCATTTTAGATACAGTCATTCAAAAAGCTGAAAAACGCAATGCACGCAGCGTACTGGTTACCTTTGATCCTCATCCGCGGGATATTATCAATCCCGGTGAGGACGGTATCAAATTGTTAACGACCATCCAGGAACGATCAGAGATTATCCAGGAGCTCGGGATTGATGAGATGGTTGTAATTCCCTTTGACCGCGATTTTTCACTACTCAGTTCAGAAGAATTTGTCCGGGATATCATTTATGAAAAAATTGGTGTCAGCGAATTTGTCATTGGTTATGATCATCAGTTTGGCAGGAATCGCGAAGGTTCTATAGAAACGATTGAAGATCTTGGTACAGAGCTCGGTTTTGAGACCTACGTGGTATCAAAGCGGGAAGTGGGAGACCAGGCTGTTAGCAGTACTTCCATTCGAAATATCATAACCCAGGAGGGAAATGTCGAATTAGCGGCTAGACTATTGGAGCGCCCTTACCGCCTGAATGGAACAGTAGTCCATGGAGACAAACGGGGAAAGGAGATCGGTTATCCAACAGCTAATATCAAGGCTGAACACCCTAAGAAAATTATCCCCAAAGATGGAGTTTATGCCGTACGCATCCGGGTTATGGATCATTGGTTTAAGGGAATGATGAATATCGGTACACGTCCCACTTTTGATGGTTCCATCCGGACTTTGGAAGTTAATATTTTTGACTTTGACCAAGATATCTATGGGAAAGAGATCCAAATCCGATTTTTTAACCGGATAAGAGATGAAGTAAAGTTTGATGGCATTAATGAACTTATCCAGCAGCTTAAGGAAGACGAGAAAAAAGCAAGGAAGCTCCTTACGGAACAATAAATATTGCAAAAAATTACTCAATAGTTTATCTTTGACGGCTAATAAGATTAAAACTATGTAGTTTCAGAAAAGAAAATTCAGAATTTAATTATCACATGTCGATAACAAAAGAACGCAAAGAAGAAATTGTTGAAAAATTTGGCGGATCCAAAGAAAATACGGGATCCACAGAAGCTCAGATCGCTATTTTAACTGAGCGGATTAATGATTTAACAGAACATTTGAAAGATCATAAGCAGGATCACGCCTCAAGAAGAGGATTATTAAAGATGGTAGGTAAGCGAAAAAAATTATTAAACTACCTGAAGAAAAATGATATTGAAAAATATCGTGAGCTTATTAGCGAGTTAGGAATTCGTAAGTAACGCATGAAAAAGGCACGTTTTAAGAACGTGCCTTTTTTAATAATTGCTTAGTTAGCTACACTTTTAGTGCGATCTGTAATCAAGGCAACCCGTCTTATCTTATAATATTTGCCTGGTGATCTGATTATCGTTCGCACGTATATAGACGTAAAATTTGAATTGAAGAGAAAATAGACAATGAAAGAAGATTTTAGGAGTATTGAATTTGCACCGGGTAAAAGTTTATCCATTGAAACCGGTCGTATTGCAAAGCAGGCTGATGGTGCCGTTGTTGTTCGTATGGGAGATACAATGGTACTTTGTACAGCGGTAAGTTCGAAGGAAGCTTCCGATAAACCATTTTTCCCAATGACGGTTGACCTCCGCGAAAGTTTTTCTGCGGGAGGAAAGTTTCCCGGTGGATTTATTAAGCGTGAAGGTCGTCCGAATGATAAAGAAATTTTGTCGAGCCGGCTGATTGATCGAAGCCTTCGTCCTTTATTTCCGGATGGATACACTCATGAAACACAAATTATCTGTTCCGTACTTTCCTCAGACGGTGAGCATGATGGTGATGTATTAGGTGGAGTAGGTGCATCGGCCGCCCTGCATATTTCTGATGTTCCGTTTGCGGGACCTGTTGCCCAGGTTCGCGTGGGACGTATTGAAGGAGAATATGTGGTAAATCCAACCATCAGTCAGATGGAAGGAAGCGACATCGATATGATTATTGGAGGAACTGAAGAGAGTGTCTCTATGATGGAGGGGGAAATGGATGAGATTTCCGAAGCGGAGATGCTTGAGGCTATTAAAACCGGTCATGAAGCTATCAAAAAACTGTGTGCTTTTCAGGAAGAGCTGCGCGAAGAGTTTGGCAAGCCCAAACGGGAATATGAGCCGCAGCCTGTTGATGAAGATCTTGAAACCAAAGTAAAGGAGCTCGCTGAAGATAAAGTACGAGACATCGTTCATATTGGTCTTGGAAAAGAAGCATACAGCGAAAAGCTTGATGAGCTAAAAAAATCTGTAGTTGAAGAGCTAACAAAACAAGAAGAATATGAAGATGCCGAAGGGGATATCAAAAATATTCTAAGCAAGATAGAGAAAGACCAGCTCCGGTCTTTGATACTGGAGGAAAAACGTCGAATTGACGGTCGTTCTCCTGAAGATATCCGTGATATCTGGACACAGGTTGATTACCTGGCACGTACCCATGGGTCTGCGATTTTTACCCGCGGGGAAACACAGGCATTGGTTTCTGTAACACTGGGAACACAAAAAGATGCCCAGTCGGTAGACACCCTGTTGACTGAAAAGGATAAGAAGTTCTTTTTGCATTACAATTTCCCAAATTACAGTGTGGGTGAAGCCGGATTTATGCGCGGCCCTGGCCGACGTGAAATTGGGCATGGCCATCTTGCCGAACGTTCTATCAGCAAATTAATGCCATCATTTGACGAGTTCGGATATGTGATCCGGGTAATTTCCGATATTACGGAATCTAACGGTTCGTCCTCCATGGCTTCGGTCTGTGGTGGATCAATGGCCCTTATGGATGCCGGAGTGCCCCTGAAGAAACCCGTGGCGGGAATTGCGATGGGAATGATTGTAGGTGAGAATGAGTCTGTTGTCCTTTCCGATATCCGTGGAGAAGAAGACTTTATGGGAGATATGGACTTTAAGACGGCCGGAAGCCGTGATGGAATTACAGCTTGCCAGATGGATATGAAGGTAAGTGGTATTTCTTACGAAAAGCTGGAAGAAGCTCTTGAACAAGCGCGCAAAGGCCGCCTGCATATTCTTGATAAGATGGCAGAAACGATATCTGAACCTCGTGAGCAGATCTCTGAATTTGCACCGCAGTTTATCAATATGGAAATTGATGCTGATGAAATCGGATCAGTTATTGGACCGGGCGGAAAAGTGATTCAAACCCTTCAAAAAGAAACGGATACTGAAATTTGGGTGGAAGAGGATGAAGAGCGTGAGGTAGGTAAAATTACTATTACTGCCGATGCACTTTCCAAAGCTGAAGAAGCTAAGAAGCGCATCGAAGGTATCGTCGGACACCTGGAAGAAGGTGCAACCTACCATGGAACAGTAAAAGCTATTAAAGATTACGGTGCTTTTGTAGAGATTGTACCAGGTAAAGATGGCTTGCTGCACGTTTCCGAAATTAATCACAGCCATGTGAAAAATGTAAGTGATGTGCTTTCCGTGGGAGATGAAATTGATGTTAAGCTCCTGAAAGTAGAGCATGGTGGAAAGCTTCGTCTTTCCCGCAAAGCATTGCTCTCCGAAGATGAAAATTAACCAGTCATAATTAGGAGAGTGCACTAAAAAAGTGATAAAGCGCCACCTCGTTTTGCGGGGTGGCGTTTTCTTTATCAAGAGCACAAGAAGAAATGGATTTAACTATGAATAAAGAAAAGCAGGAACAACTGAATTCGGCTGAAAAGACTATACTCGATAATGGTCTGAAGATTGTAACTGAACGTGTACCCAGTGTAAAGAGTGTATCTGTGGGTATTTGGGCAAAGACCGGAAGCAGAAATGAAAGCCAAAACTTGTCTGGTGTTACTCATTTTCTGGAACATATGCTGTTTAAAGGTACAGAAACGCGCTCTTCCTATGATATAGCAATGAGTATGGAGTCGGTAGGGGGATATTTGAATGCTTTCACGTCATCTGAATATACTTGCTACTATTCGCGCTGCCTCAATACCCAGCTTGATAAAGCGCTTGATGTGCTTTCAGATATGGTATTGCATCCTTCTTTTCCCGAAGAGGAAATTCAGAAGGAAAAGAAAGTTGTTATTGAGGAGATGAAAATGTACCGTGATAGTCCCAATGACTATCTGTTTGAGAAGTTTGGCGCCAAGATATTTGAAGGACATCCACTGGGACGCCCAACCCTGGGGTATGAAGAAACGGTTTCTTCTTTCAGCAGAGATAATCTTTATGAGTACATGGAAGGGCGTTATCAGCCCTCGAATCTGTTGGTGGCGGTTGCCGGTAATGTAGAGCACGAGAAAGTGGTTGAGCTGGTTGATAAGGTTTTTGGAGATATTGAAGATAAAGAGCTTAGAGAATTGGACCAGACACTGCCGGAATACCGGGTAGAAAAGCTTAAACTGACCAAACCTATCGAACAAACCCATCTTATCACCGGCCGTCGGGGACTGCATTACGACCATGATGATAAATACCGCTTGCTGTTGGCTAATACGGTATTGGGAGGCGGAATGAGTTCACGCCTTCACCAGAATGTGCGTGAAAAATACGGATATTGCTATACCATCACTTCCTTTAATCAGTCGTATACCGACACAGGACTCTATGGTATTTATGTAGGTACCGACGAAGAGTATGTGGATCACGTACGGGAGCTTATTAACCGCGAGCTGGATCAATTGATAGAAGAGCCTATACCTGAGCAAGAACTTGAAGAGGCAAAATCTCAGCTTAAAGGTAAGCTTATGTTATCTTTGGAAAGTATGAGCAATCGCATGTCGCGTCTGGCTAAAAGTGAAATTTACTTCAATCGTTACATCACGCTTGACGAGCTAGTGGAAAATATTGATGAAGTGCAGGCAGACGAGGTGCAAAAGTTTGCCCGGGAATTTTTCAGCAAAAACACTTTTTCTGAAGCCGTGTTGACACCTGAGAAATAAAAAAGCATCCGCCATTATACGTGACGGATGCTTTCAGGTCCATTATTAGAGTAGGGATAGATAAGGACCCTTAGGGATTGAATAGTTCCTTATAAAGAAATACCC
>JBEPXF010000145.1:0-7651 GCA_041642075.1 Fodinibius sp. | reverse complement strand
ATGTTCAACTAAGATCTCGAATGCTTCTGCTCGAACATCATACTCATACGTATCTTCCAAAAACTGATCCGTTTCCGAAAGAAGATCGGTTTGTCCCATTTCCAAAAGCTGATTTATCGCTGCAAGCGAGCGATGGCCGACGGTATCCTGCTGAACAATCTCCGTAAAGAATTGCTGCATTTCCTCTTCCCCCGCAATATCGGACATCACGGCAACACCCTGCTGAAACAAAGAAGGATCATCAGTATTGGCAGTCATGTTTCTTACCGCATTTAGGATATCCGCATTATCCGGGTAATACTGTAAAGCCCCAAGTGCAGCCTTCTGGATTTCAGGGTGCTCGCTGTCCAGGGCATTTAGAAACATTTGCTCCGTCCCTGCGGCGCCTTGGGTTATTTCAGCCAGTGAAGTCAGCAAGGCCGCATGTACTCTGTGATCAACTCCACTTTCCAACATGTCCGTAATAGCCAGCTGAAGGTCAGGATTTTCAGTGTGTGTACCCAGATTCCGGGCCGCATCTATCCGCTGCTGTATTGATTCAGAATTTCTCAGTTCATAAAGCAGAAAGGAAACAGGCTTGTGTTCTCTAAGCTTCAATGGAATTTCTTCCGGAACCTCCAGACGGAATGTCCGCATATCGGCTGATATTGAGATGTCCACAGAATCTCGTGTTCCGGTAAAACTTACCTCCTCGCTCTCGCTTCCTTCTCCATAAATACGGTGAGCCTGCAGAGTCATAATTTCATCAAATATTTGTCTCCCTTCTGCCTCAAAAACTAACCTTAAATTCTGATCCCCACCCCTAGTCTGATAATTTACCTTATAGACTAAGGTATCAGCCACAGACGCACTATCTATGGAGTTATCCTTATCGGTATCTGCCGCTATATTCGGCGGATTAAACATCGGCTGCCCACTCTGCTGATACCAGTGGTTTGCGAAATCTCTCCAGCTTATCACCGGCAACATTCGATTCAATAAATCCGGATGTCCATCTGAGATAACTGCTCCCCATGAACGGTTCTGCCAGTGCTTCCATTGCTCCTGCCAACCATTCCAGTGTTTAGGACTATATACATCGTAAAGACTTTGATCTGCTTTATCAGGACGATCCTTAAC
Source organism: Fodinibius sp. (assembly GCA_041642075.1). Classification (GTDB taxonomy): domain Bacteria; phylum Bacteroidota; class Rhodothermia; order Balneolales; family Balneolaceae; genus Fodinibius. The sequence goes on along the minus strand of JBEPXF010000145.1, from coordinate 6,532 downwards.
TTCAAATACCGATAGCGAATCACTCAAAGATTGCTGGGCAATCGTCTGGTATAAATTAATTATATCTCCATCCTTCCATTGAGCTGCCCGCTGCCTGGCTCCTATCCATTGACCAAGAATACCGCGCAGCAGCTGCTGCCTTATATCTCCAGCATTGACATATAGGAATATGGTCGAAGCTCCCCACGCGCGGGTCTCCCAGTTGTGATCTTCCAAGACAATTACATTCAACCTTTCATAAGGAAACTCTGACTGCATCTCCTCTTCTACGGCTTGTAATTCGTTATAGGCCTTTTTTAATAACTCCTGGAGAACAATTTCATCGGTCAACCCCTCTTCAACAGCTACATTAATTCTCTTGATTCCATAAGTAGTGGATGTACTTTCCAGCTGACCAATAGCGAAAGCCAGATCGGTGGCCGGAATCTCTGTTTGTGAGGAAAAAGAATACTGTGTGGTACTTTCATTCACTTCATTTTCACCAGTTGCCCGCCCCGTTGCCCAAACCTGATAATCGGAGGGAACAGAAATCTTAAAGGTGGTTTTCAGCGTAACATGAGGATTTTCAATGATCGGAACCCAATGACGCTGGGCCTGCGGCAGATAGGAAGTCCAGACCGTACCATTGCCATTCTTAAGCAGTCCGAATTGTGAATCGCCGCTGTATCGACTACGAACCTCAAACGACTCTCCATGACCTGCAGAATCAGAAACGGGAATAAAAAGGGAATCGTTTTGAAGCTGAAATTCTACATTATTTCCATCGACGGTAGTAGATCGAACATCCAGATGAGCTGTATGCAGTATCAAAGTATCCGCTCCATCAACATTAGCTTCAAGCTGATAATTAGCGGCTCCTTCAAAACGCAAATTCTGTGGTTGTATACCCAAATCCAGCTCTAAATTCTTCAACTCAAAATCAAGGCTGGGATGTTCTTCATAATCAAAGGATTGAGCTAACAAACTGGCCGGAAATATCGCCAATAAGAAGGCCAACACATAAAAAATACGCTTACAACCACACATTGACATAGCTGAATATTCAGTTCTGTTCATAAGATTCCATCAAAATTAAGGTTAACAGTCACTGCTCCGCTTTTAAACATAACGTAAAAACATCAAGACTCTTATACCGCTAGTTTAATCTAAGCAAAATACAGTTTTTATGTTTCCTCTGAGTAAATGATTTTAAAAACATTTCTGTTCTTTTGATAACTAAAAGAATTAATCTTAGAATATTAGATAGAAACACTATGAAAGCAATGCAAATAACGGAAGCGGGTTCTGATTTTGAACTCGTCGAAAAAAATATTCCTACCCCCTCCAAAAATGAAGTTTTAATTAAAGTACAGGCCTGCGGTATTTGTCACAGTGATGCCTTTGTAAAAGACGGTTTAATGCCCGGTATTGAATATCCCCGCGTACCCGGGCATGAAGTAATCGGTACTGTTGAACAGCTGGGTGATAATGTTTCGAACTGGAAAAAAGGACAACGCGTAGGCGTCGGCTGGCACGGCGGACATTGCTACCAGTGCGAGGCGTGCCGAAATGGAGATTTTATTAATTGTGAAAACGGAAAGGTTACCGGTATCCACTTCGATGGCGGCTATGCTGAATACCTGGCTGCACCTGAAAGCGCCTTGGCAAATATTCCAGACTCACTGGATTCTGCTGAAGCAGCTCCCCTCCTCTGTGCCGGCATAACTACCTTTAATGCTCTTCGTAATAGTAATCTCGAACCCGGTGATGTAGTAGCAGTTCAGGGAATCGGTGGACTGGGCCACCTGGGGCTGCAATATGCCAATAAATTCGGGTGCAAAGTTGTAGCACTGTCACGCGGACCCGAAAAGAAAGAACTGGCACTAAAACTTGGTGCTCATGAATACATAGATACCGAAGCTACTGATCCTGCAGAAGAACTTCAAAAGCTTGGCGGTGCTGACGTGCTGCTCGCTACTGCTCCGAACAGCAAAGCCATTTCCTCTGTGATTGATGGATTGGGACGCAATGGTCAGCTAATGGTTGTAGCCGCCACTAACGATCCCATTGAAGTATCTCCCTTTCAGCTTATTATGGGGCGTAAATCCATCTCGGGCTGGCCCAGCGGTGATGCCAGAGACTCAGAAGAGACCCTCAATTTTAGCGCTTTGACTGATATAACTCCTAAAATTGAGACCTTCCCACTCGAAAAGGCTAACGAAGCCTATGATCGAATGATTAATAATGAGGCACGTTTCCGGGTGGTTCTGGAAATGTAATCCGTAACTCATTATCACATAATAGTTACCTGGTATCACCGAAACCCACAGGGTTTACTTAAATAACCCTGTGGGTTTAATTTTTATACTCTTTGTCTCATGATCTCAATGCTGTGCACTGAAACCTTTCTATTGATTACTTCCAAATACTTCTAAAACCTCCGGCATCAACTGGCGACTTGTGGAAAATCCATTGCCTGACTGAATGGTTTCATTCCCATCCGTATCACAAAAGACACCACCAGCCTCCTTCAAAACAGTGAGTAGCGGCGCCGCATCCCAGATACTTAATACAGGATCAAACATCAGGTCAGCGCGCCCGGTAGCTACCAGCATATGCCCATAGGCATCGCCCCATGTTCGATGTATCTGTGTTTCTTCAATCAGCGTATCAAAGGCATCTCCATAATTAAATTCCTCCGCCGTATAAACATCTGTACTCATAAAACTCGCCTCACCTAAACTATCACAGCCTCGCACTTCGCATTGCTCACCATTCAACCGGGTTCCTTTTCCCTTGGCCGCCTCGCACAATTCATTCAGGGCAGGTGCATAAATAACGCCCACTACGGGTTCATCATCCACCACCACGCCAATAAGCGTAGTGTAGAGCGGAACGCCGTGAATAAACGATTTTGTCCCATCGATGGGATCCAAAATCCACTGTACAGAGCTCTCTTCGTTGGACTTACCATGCTCCTCACCAATAATACCATGATCCGGAAGCTGCTCTGCAATAGCCTCTCGCATAATCGACTCTGCCTCCCGGTCTGCAATAGTCACAGGCGAATCATCCGATTTTCGCTCCACCTCAAAAGATTTGTTAAAATAATTAAGCGTATGGTCACCGCCTTTTTTGGCAATTTTAATCGCTAACTTGTGGATGATATCAAGATCAAAATTCATGTGTACATATTGTCTTAGGGTGATTATTTTCAGCTACCCAAATATAGGACTCAGAAATAAGAATGTAGAATAATTATTATATGACCGAAGCCCAGATATACCAAAGTATTGCCAATGAACTAAACCTTAAGTCAAAGCAAATTAGTACGGTCGCCAACTTTCTGGATGACGGTGCTACTGTACCGTTCCTGGCCCGGTATCGTCAAGAGGCCACCGGTGGACTTGATGAAGAGGATATACGCAGCGTGAGAGATAAACTGGATTTTCACCGCACGCTTGAGGACCGGAAGAAAACCATCTTTAAAACTATTGAAGAGCAGGACAAGCTTACTGAGGAGCTTGAAGAAAAGATAAACAATTGTCAAGATCTGAATACCCTGGAAGACCTCTACCTGCCCTATAAGCCCAAGCGGCGTACCAAAGGCGATATGGCCAAAGAAAAAGGCCTTGAGCCGCTGGCAGAACTTATCTGGATCCAGGAAACCGAGCAGGGTAATCCCATGGATCACGCGGCCAAATTTGTGGATGAAGAGCAAGAGGTGACTACTGCCGAAGAAGCCATGGATGGCGCGCTTGATATCGTAGCGGAATGGATCAATGAATCGGCCGAGGTACGCGAAAAGCTGCGTAGTATTTTCCAGGAACATGCAGTGATCAAAACGGAGAAAAATCCCGCTGTTGAAAAACGTACAAACTTTGAAGACTACTACGAATTTTCTCTAAAAGCGAAATATCTAAAACCCTATCAGATTCTGGCCATTAACCGGGGAGAACGCGAAAACATCCTGTTTGTGGATGTAGACCTGTGGGAAGAGAGAACACTCGAAAATATCGATGATGTTGTTATTACGAATGACAGAAGCATCTTCACTCCGCACTTGCAGGATGCCGTAGAAGATGCGTACAAACGGCTACTATTCCCCTCTCTCGAACGAGAACTGCGCAATGACCTCACAGAGCGAGCCGACCAGCATGCTATTGAAACTTTTGCCACCAATCTTTCCAATTTGCTCATGCAGCCACCGCTCGATCATAAAGTGGTCATGGGCATCGACCCCGCTTACCGATCGGGCTGTAAGGTAGCCGTAGTGGACGAGACGGGTAAGTATCTGGAGGGAACCACTACGTATCCGACCCCTCCGCAAAATAAAGTAGCTGAAGCGGAAGAAGTCTTTGACAAACTAATCGATAAATATGATGTCAACCTGATTGCTATTGGCAACGGTACGGCCAGCAGGGAGACCGAACAGATTGTGGCCGAATTTATCCAGAAACGCAAAGAACGGCATCCTGACGAAGTACTCAATTATATGATTGTCAATGAAGCGGGCGCCTCGGTCTATTCAGCATCCAAAACAGCAGCCGAGGAGTTTCCCGACCTGGAAGCAGCACAGCGAGGAAATATCTCTATCGCACGCCGCGTACAGGATCCGCTGGCCGAACTCGTTAAGATCGATCCCAAGTCTATCGGGGTGGGACTTTATCAGCATGACGTAAATCAAAATCAATTGGCACAATCACTGGATGATGTTGTCGAAAGTTGTGTCAACAAAGTAGGAGTTAACTTAAATACTGCCAGTGCTCCATTGCTCACACATATATCGGGACTCAGTCATCGGGTCGCTAAAAACATTGTCAAGCGCCGGGAATCCGAAGGAATATTTTCCAGCCGTGATGAAATAAAAGATATACGAGGAGTCGGGGAATTCCGGTTCCAACAGGCCGCCGGTTTTATGCGCATACCGGAATCCAAAAATCCGCTGGATAATACGGCCATCCACCCGGAAAGTTATAAGGCAACTGAAAAGCTCTGCAACCTTTTCAATATAGATTTGAATTCCCTGAATAGTCAGGAAAATAATGTTGCTGAAAAACTCAAAAACATCAATAAAAAAGAGGTGGCTGAACAGATTGATGTGGGCGTTCCCACCCTCGAATTAATTATCGAAAATCTCCAAAAACCCGGACGGGATCCGAGGGCTTCTCTACCCAAACCAGTGCTCCGAAATGATATCATGAAAATGGAAGATCTGAGTGAAGGTCAGGCGGTGGAAGGGACGGTACGCAACGTTGTAGACTTCGGTGCTTTCGTTGATATCGGCGTGAAGCAAGACGGTCTTTTACACATCTCAAATATGGCTGATCGCAAGGTAGAAGACCCGCACGAAATAGTTTCGGTAGGCGACATTCTCAAACTTGAAATTGTATCTCTTGATCTGGAAAGGGGACGTATAGGACTTGCTCTGAAAGAGTAATTTTTTTATAAATTCTTTCTAGTTTGTTTCCGTTCTTCTTGCTGTCTTTCTGGCCGTTAACTCCTTCCGGGTTAACGGCTTTTTTTATCAAAATTTTAACAATTCCGCTCCAAAAGATACCGAATAAACTCTTTTTATATAATGTATATTTAATATGATATTTGTAAATCACTTTATACCATATATTTATGGTATAATAATAAGTATGATATATTGTCTGTTTATGGATATTCATACACTTACCTAAATTATTTAGGTAAAAATAAAGTGTCTAAATATTGACGATATCCAATATTCATAACCATTATAAGTCATTGATATTTATATATTTAATAAATTTTTTATCTACTCATTAGTATAAAGTTTATTATTTCCATCTTTACTTGCCTAAATAATTTAAGTCACTCTCAAAACACTCTACTTCAAGTAAATAAAACTTACATTAATATATAACTGTAAATAGCTTTACTCCAATGAATTAATATATATTCATGTATTAATAAATAAGGATTTGCTTAATTTATTTTATGCTTCCTTTTAGCAAAATTGCCCCTATAATATCCTACTTTTTAATGAAGTTATATAACCTGTTACAGCCCATATACTTATGTTAATTATTTTCTTAGTTTCTCCAGTAATTATATTTTCTCTGTCAAAATGACTTGCCAAGCTTTGAATGAGTAATCTGTCTTACTTTTGGCAGTAATACTCATCCCTCTTATTTAGCTAATCAATCAGTTGGGAAGAAATATCACCAAGGAGTGGGTCTCAGTATTTAGGTGAATAAAAATTCAATCAAAGTGACAGAATTCGTATTGCGGAATGGCCCTCTATTTATCTCATTATATATCTAGATTCGACCTGTCCCAAATAATATCTATTCTCCCTAGATCTGTATCCATGAATAGCCAGCAGATTACGGAAAAATATCACTTGCCCGTTTACAATCGCTTCCCTCTTACCCTAGTAAAAGGTCGTGGCACAAAGGTCTGGGATGAGGACGGTAATTAGTACCTAGACACCTTGGTTGGCATCGCTGTAAACAGCTTGGGACACTGCCATCCCAAGGTGGTCAAGACCGTCTAAAAATAGTCGGGCAAATTGGTGCATATT
>JBEPXF010000144.1:0-7665 GCA_041642075.1 Fodinibius sp. | reverse complement strand
CCGACCATATGCTGACAGGCATTAAAGCAGTAATCCGTTATGATCAAAAGGTATTGGAAGATCGATTTCAGCTTAATGGGCTAAGCGGAATGTCAAATGAGTTTGTGGGCTTCGCAACCAACGGAGTGGAAGGCGGCGGCTTCCTCTACACAAACCGCGATACTATTTCACTGGGCCTGGTAGCGGGCATTAAGGACATGAGAGAGAAAGAAAAAAGTCCTCATGACTTATTGAATACCTTTAAAGCGCATCCAGTCATTCAGGATACTGTTAAAGGCGGGGAAGTAGTAGAATATTCTGCTCATGTTGTTTCCTCGGGTGATAAACGGGTAATGCCCAAAGAACTTTATAAAGACGGGATTCTCCTTTGTGGTGAAGCTGCTAACCTGTTAATGAATGCCGGAAAAGCAATTCAGGGAATGGATTATGCCATGCGGTCGGGTATTCTGGGCGCGGAAACTATTATAAAAGCGAAAGAAAAAGGCGATTATTCCAGCAATACTCTCAAAGAGTACAAAAAAGCTTTGGGAAACAGCTACGTCATGAAAGATATTAACAAATTTCAGGATGCCGTGCATATGCTGCATAGTCCACAGATGTATCAGGATGTGCCTAATTTAATTTGTGACTTTGGACGTAAATTTTTCACTATTGATGATGGGCCTACCAGGAAGTCGCGCAAGCTGATGTCCGAATCAATTAAAAAGCACTCTTCCTACTGGGATTTAATGAAATTAGGATTTAAAGGAGCAAAATCGTTATGAAATTACTCGATCTAACCGAACGGCTGGGACTCGTTAGCTACCGCAATCAGGCAAAATCAGATATCAAACCGCATATTGTTGTTAACACCGATATATGCAACTCTGTATGCCCACATAAGTGTACCACCTATGTATGTCCGGCAAATTGTTATACCATGGATGAGAAAGGTCAAGTTCACTTTCAGGTAGAAGACTGTATAGAATGTGGTACCTGCATGTATGCCTGTGATCAGGGAGCTGTAGACTGGAACTATCCGGATCCGGAAATTGGCAGAGGCGTTACCTGGAATTTCGGATAGATTATTAATCACTCTTTTTTAAAATCTTAACACTTCATAAGAAAAAGAATTTAGTCTGAAAATTCTCAAATTATATAAAAATACAAATAAAAAGGGCGCTCCCGTTTTTAGACGAGAGCGCCCTTTGTTGTAAACAGCTTATTTATTGTAGAAAGAAATTAGCTTCCAGAAGGTGTCAGAGCAATTTCAAGCTCTTTATCGCCTTCCAGCGTCACTTCCTTACTCCAGCTTTCATAACCATCAGCTTCAACCGTCACAGTAAATGCTCCTGCTTCAAGTCCTTCAATGCTAAACTTACCTTCTTCGTCGGTAGTAGCAGAATTATCGGCCGAAACCTTAACTTCTGCACCGACTACAGCTTCTTGGGAAGCCTCATCGATAACTTCACCAGAAATTGTAGCGGCTGCTGCTGCTTCAGTTTCCGCTTCTGTGGTTTGAGCCACAGCTGTGTTGGAAACCATCGCGAGTCCGAATATTAACATGAATGCTGAAAGAACGTATTCTTTTTTAAGAAACTTCATAATATTATATCTCTATTTTTTAATTAATCTTTAATGATATTTATGATTGTCATAGGGCAATCAATTATTGCACTTGTATATACCCGGCAACCATTTTTTTTGTTCCAAATTTCTTCATTCTTTTTAAGAAAAGCTTTAATCGGATACAAATTAGTATCTCATGCCTCTTAAAAAATCTCCATATCATAATTAGGTCTAATTTTTTATTTTGAACTACTTCCTACATAATAAAGCAGCCAAAAAAATCCGCCCAAACTTTATACATATTTTTTATGGACTTTGAATTTTCCGAAGAACAGCAACTTATACGCAATACGATTAAAGATTTCACTGAACGTTATGTTGCTCCGGGTGTCAAGGAGCGCGATGCCCATAAAACATTCCCTGCAGATATTGTAAAACGGCTAGCAGATCAGGGATTTATGGGAATGATCCATCCTGAAGAGTTTGGCGGTGGTGGAGTGGATACCATTAGTTTCTGCCTGGCTATCGAGGAGATTGCGCGATGGGATGCTTCTCTCGCATTGACGGTTGCTTCTCATACCTCCCTGGCCTCTGGGCATATCGCACTGGCCGGCAACCAGTCACAGAAAGAACAATATCTTACTCCACTGGCTGAAGGAGAAAAATTAGGAGCATGGTGTCTTACTGAGCCCGGTTCCGGCAGTGATGCCTCTGGGATGAAAACAACGGCCATCAAAAAAGGCGATAAATATATTCTTAATGGCTCCAAAATTTTCATCACCCAAGGCTCGGTAGGCGACATCTATGTGGTACTGGCTAAAACCGACCCCGATGAAGGGACCAAAGGTATTAGTACTTTTATTGTAGAGAGTGGATGGGATGGCGTGCAGCCGGGCAAAAAAATGGAAAAGCTGGGCATGAATTCCAGCGATACTACCGAAGTCCATTTCGAAGAGGTCGAAGTACCTAAAGAAAACTTGCTCGGCGAGGCCGGAAAGGGATTTGTGGATACCATGAAAGTGCTTGATGGCGGACGTATTGGCATCGGGGCTCTTTCGGTAGGAATCGCCCGTGGTGCGCTGGAAGAATCCATGAAATATGCCGGGGAGCGCAAACAATTTGGATCGCCCATTGGCGACTTTCAGGCCATAGAAACAAAACTTGCAGACATGGCTACAGAAGTAGAAGCCGCCCGCATGATGGTCCACCGCGCCGCTCAACTCAAAGACCAAGGTAAGCCATACACCAAAGAAGTCTCAATGGCCAAACTTTTTGCTTCCGAGTTAGCAGTACGTGCGGCCGATGAAGCCGTGCAAATACACGGTGGTTATGGGTATATCAAAGAATACCATGTTGAACGATTTATGCGCGATGCTAAATTAATGACTATTGGCGAAGGCACTTCTGAAGTACAACGTATGATCATCGCCCGCGAATTAAAGAAAGAACATTGGGGATAGTGAGAAACCGGCTACTGAATGACTAATGATAGACGTAATAGGTTAAAAATTAAACCTTCAAACCTTTAACCTGCAACTTTCACGCATATCATTTACCTTATCATATAAGTAAATACCCACAGCGAAAAAATTATTCTATGCCCAGCAATAGTTTTAATATCGACGACCCTTTCCAGTTTGAATCCGAGCTAAACGAAGATGATCGCATGGTCATGGAAACTGCCAGGGATTATGCACAGAGTAAACTGGAACCCCGGGCCCTTAAAGGCAATCAGGAAGAATATTTTGACCAGAATATTGCAGCTGAAATGGGTGAATTGGGTTTGCTGGGATCATATCTGCCTCCTGAATATGGAGGTGTTGATGCCAGCCAAACGGCTTATGGACTTGTCGCCCGTGAAGTAGAGCGTGTGGATTCCGGTTACCGGTCCTTTATGTCGGTACAGTCTTCGCTGGTTATGTATCCGATTTTCAAGTTTGGCACCGATGAACAAAAGGAACGGTTCCTTCCTAAACTGGCGACCGGTGAACTGATCGGCTGCTTTGGACTTACCGAGCCCGATCACGGTTCTGATCCGGGTTCAATGAATACGACTGCTGTCAAAACGGAGGACGGATGGATTCTTAACGGGGCTAAAATGTGGATCACCAACTCCCCTATTGCGGATGTCGGTGTAGTTTGGGCGAAAGCCAAAGAAGACAAAAATGATGACGGAGTAATTCGCGGTTTTCTAGTGGAGAAAGATATGGAGGGATACAGTGCTCCATCTACCAAACACAAAATGTCGCTGCGAGCTTCAGAAACCGGTGAAATGATTTTTGAGGATGTGTTTATCCCCGAAGAAAATGTATTCCCCGATGTTACCGGACTTAAAGGTCCATTTACTTGCCTCAACAGCGCCCGATATGGTATTGCCTGGGGGACCGTAGGCGCTGCAGAATTCTGCTATCAAAAGGCCCGTGAGTATGTCTTGGATCGCAGTCAGTTCGGGTATCCCATAGGGGCCAACCAGCTCCCCCAAACCAAGCTTGCAAATATGCTCACAGATATTACGCAGATGCAGCTACTGGCCTGGCGACTTGGAAAACTTAAAGATGAGGGACGCGACCATCACAGTATGGTATCAATGGCCAAGCGCAATAATTGTGGAAAGGCACTCGAAATTGCCCGCATCGCTCGTGATATGCACGGAGCAAATGGTATTACTGGTGAATACCGAGTTATCCACCACGTCATGAATCTTGAATCCGTAAATACTTATGAAGGTACTTACGATATCCACGGACTTATTCTGGGAAGAGAAATTACCGATATTCAGTCTTTTGTGCCCCGTGGTAATGACATGCCTGAGGGATAATCCCCATATTATTCAACACTTAATCTTCAAAATTTTAACACAGGGAGCTTGTTTCAGGGTTTGAAAAAGAACATCTTTAACCTATTGGTATCGCTCCATATACCACCGAACGGTTTCTCGCAGATGGTCTTCAAATGAACTAGTGGCCGACCAGCCCAACTCTTCTTTAATTTTGGAGGCATCAATGGCATATCGGAAATCGTGGCCAGGCCGGTCCGAAACAAAAGTAATTAAGTTTTTATAGTCACCTTCGGGACCTTCACCAGCTTCTTCATTAAGGATATCACATATCTTTTTTACCAAATCAATATTTTTCCACTCGTTATTCCCCCCAATCACGTACGTATCTCCCTTTTTTCCTTGCTGGAAAACCAAATCCAGGGCTTCGCAATGATCCTTTACATAAAGCCAGTCACGAACATTCTCTCCCTTCCCATAAACCGGAATTTCCTTTCCATTTAACGCCGTGCGAATAACCGTAGGAATTAGTTTTTCATCATGTTGATGTGGTCCGAAATTATTAGAGCAGTTGGTCGTAACTACATTCATCCCGTAGGTGCGGTGATATGAACGAACAATAAAATCACTGCCCGCTTTAGAAGCTGAATACGGCGAATTTGGGGCATAGGGTGTTTCCTCCGAAAAAGCTCCTTCATCTCCTAGTTCTCCATATACTTCATCAGTAGAAACATGTAAAAACCGATGCGGTTTCCAGTTGCCATCCTCCTGCTGCCAAAATCGACGGCATTCTTCCAACAAATTAAAAGTCCCTACCACATTTGATTGAATAAACGGCTCGGGACCGCTAATCGAGTTATCTACATGAGATTCCGCGGCAAGGTGAAATACTCCATCCGGCTCAAAACCTCGAATGATATCACGGACCGCATCCCGGTCCACGATATCAAGTTTTTTAAACCGATAGCGATTGGAGGTTTTTATGGAATTCAAATAAGATAAGTCCGAAGCGTAACTCAGCTTGTCAATATTCAGAAATTCCGCCTCAGAATATTGATCATGAAGATAACAAAGCAAGTTGGAACCGATAAATCCCGCCCCACCGGTTACTAAAATGTTCATTGTAGTACTGGCTTTAAGTATAATTAATGATCGTTGTCTTCTTGTCCTGTGAAATACGATTTGAGCCTTCTCTTTACAAACATTCTTCCATAATGGGTTTTCAGATACTTCTCACGGTTTATGGCATCTAATCGACTTCTGCAACCTTCGAAGTAAATAAGTTTAAAAGGTCTACGATGCTTAGTCGATTCTACTTTTCCAGCTTGATGCCGCTCAAATCGTGATTGCAGATCTTGGGTAAATCCTGTATACCAGTTTCCATCCTTTTGACTCTCTAAGATGTATGTAAAGTAAAAGTTGCTCATAAATATCTGCAATCATTTCACGGGATAAATCCCGCTCCCCCGGTTACAATAATTCGCTTATCCATTAGAATAAAAGTTCCTTTGAAATTTCACTGAGTTTAGGCTGATTTTGGTCTTTTTCTGAAATAACAGGATTTGTAACCTGCCAGTCAATATTTAGGGAGGGATCATTCCAGTAAAGCCCGTATTCCCCCTCCGGATAATAGTAATCGCTGCATTTATAATAGACCCGCGCGTTATTTGAAAGCACTGAAAAACCGTGCGCAAAGCCTTTGGGAATAAACATTTGATGCTTATTCTTGGAAGACAACTCACGGGATATATACTTACCAAATGTGGGAGAGTTTTTTCGCAAATCTACTGCCACATCCAAAATACGTCCTTCCATAACCATAATAAGCTTATCCTGGGGCTGTTCAATTTGGTAATGAAGGCCGCGGACTGTTCCCTGCTGTGATTTAGAAAGATTATCCTGTACAAAATGGATATTTAAGCCCACTTTTTCCAAATGTTCTTCTCTATACGTTTCCAGAAAAAAACCACGGTCATCTCTATACACCTTTGGCTCAAGCAGCAGGACATCAGAAATTTCAGTTTCAGTAATTTGCATCTACTCTTTCATTTATATTACAAAATAAGGTATCAAATATATGATTTTAGCGACATAAATTTAGGATCAATAAAAATTTCCAAACTATATTAATCCAATTGGCTGAGCAGATTATCCAGACCCTGCTTCCAATTAATAACGTTACTTCCCGGAACAGCTTCTATCTTGTCAGTACATAATTTGGAGTAATGCGGGCGTTTGGCCGTAGTTTCGAATTGATTAGAGGAAACAGGCTCAACCCTTACCTCTACTCCTGCTTTTTCAAAAATAGCCCTGGCAAATTCGTACCAGGTAATGAGACCCTTCGATGTCAAATGATAGGTACCTTTGATATCTTTGTTCAGCAGATTAATACAATTTTCAACCGCATTTACTGTAAACGTAGGGCTACCCCATTGATCGTTGACGACCTGCAAAGTTGAACGCTCTTTCCCCAGCTTTAACATCGTCTTTACAAAATTAGATCCGTACTGCCCACACAACCAAGAGATGCGGAGAATCAAATAATTGTCAGTATTATCGCGAATTGCCTGTTCACCCCTCCACTTGGTTTCTCCATATTTATTTATTGGATCAGCTGGATGGTCTTCAGAATATCCATTGGAAAACCGTTCTTTATCTTCTATGGACCCGGGGAAAATGTAATCCGTTGAATAATGAAGAAGTTTAAAGCCTAGCTCATCACTTAGCTTTGCCAGTTCAGCAACGGCCTGTACATTTACAGCTTCCGCCTGTTTTATATGCTTTTCGGATTCATCCACCTTAGTGTAAGCGGCACAGTTTACAACTACATCAGGATTTTCTTCCTCTAATACTTCAGCCAATTTATTTTTATCCGTCAGGTCGAGCTGATTAGAATCATATGCCGATACGCTAAACTGATTAAATTCTTCCTTAACCAAGACCTGCTGCCACTCCCTCCCCAGCTGACCGGATGCTCCAAACAATATAAGTTCCATTATTCTTCTACTCCAACCAGTTCATTTGCCCGTTTATACGACTCCGGAGTTCCGGCATCCGTCCACCATCCCTCCATTAATGAGAATCGCATTCTTTCGGCCTTAATGTAATGATTATTTACATCGGTGATTTCAAGCTCGCCCCGGTCTGAAGGCTCCAGATTGCGTATATACTCAAATACTTTAGAGTCATACATATACACTCCTGTTACTGCCAAGCTACTCTTTGGGTTGTCAGGCTTTTCTTCAATATTGACGACTTTTTCTCCCTCTACCTCAGCCACTCCAAATCTTTCGGGATCTTCTACTTCCTTCAGCAGAATCTGGGCTCCAACTCCCGGATAA
>JBEPXF010000143.1:0-7699 GCA_041642075.1 Fodinibius sp. | reverse complement strand
GGTTTTGTCGAGTTTATTGTAGATAGGACGCAGCATGTGTGGTGCAATTTCATTCATGATCTCCATTACTTCATCCTGCTTGCGCATCGAGAGGGAAGAGGCGGCAGCAATGCCTTCAGTTCTCAGGTCATGTCCCTCTTCGAGGTATGTTTTTAGATGTTTGATGATGGTTACTTGCTTAACTCCATGCTCTTCCGCCAAGTGTTCGATAGACTGTCCGTCATTAAATGCTTCGCCCACCTGTTCATGCTTTCTCTTTTTTGAAGATTCTTTTTTCTTCTTTTTCAGGGATTTTTTTCGGGGCTCTACATCGTGTTCCTCACAGTAGTCCGTAATGATTTTAAGGAAATCTTTGCCATACTTTTTCTGCTTAATCGAGCCTACCCCATATATTGGCAGCATATCATCTTTGGTTTGGGGAAAGTAATAGGCCATTTCCATAAGGGTTGTATCAGGAAAGATAACATAGGGAGGAATGCCCTGCTGATCGGCCATCTCTTTTCGTTTTTTGCGCAGACGTTCAAAGAGATCCTGATCATATTCATTTTCCACATCAGAAGATGTGCGTTCGATCGCTTCGTCACCGATAACAGTATCGGTACGATCCAGAACGCCAAATACATTTTCCTTTCCATCTAATACGGCTTTTGCTTGCTCTTCAAGTTCAAGAGAACCATAGTTTTCTTCACGACTGAGGTAGCCTTGCCGGACGAGCATCCGTCCCAGCAGAATCCACTGTTCTTTAGACCATTCATTACCAATGTCATAGGTAGAGAGTTCATCGTGCCCGTTTTCAAGGACCTTCTTTGATTTAGAGCCGCGCAGTACATCTGCAATATAATAGGCGCCAAACTTTTCATCGGTTCGGGCGATACAGGAAAGAAATTTTTGAGACTGTACCGTCAAATCCTCCACCTCTGCATCTACTGAAAGGCAGTTGTCGCACATGCCACAATCATCGTGGGGATATGTTTCTCCAAAATACTTCATTAGAGGTACTCGCCTGCACTCATCCGTTTCCAGAAATTTCATCAGGTCCTTGAGGTGCTTTTCGGCAACCTCTTTTTCCTTGTCTTCTTTCTGGTTAATGAAATACTGAATTTTTTGCTTATCAGAACGGCTGTAGAGCAGCAGGCAGTCGCTCCGCAGCCCGTCACGTCCCGCGCGACCTATTTGCTGATAATAAGATTCAATATTTTTGGGCATATCGTAGTGCATAACAAAACGCACATTTGGCTTGTCAATACCCATGCCAAAGGCGATAGTTGCTACGATAATGGAAATATCATCCCGAATAAACAGTTCCTGGTTACGGGCCCGCACTTTTTTTGAAAGTCCCGCATGGTACGGCTTTACGGAGTGACCCTCTTTTTTGAGTTCTACATATAGTTCGTCCACCTGTTTACGGGAGAAACAGTAAATGATTCCCGACTGTTTTTTACGGGTATAGAGAAAGTCCAGTGTCTGCTCAAGGGGATCGTCTTTGTCTGCTACTTTGAGGAACAGATTCTTACGGTCAAAGCTGGCCAGGAAGGTTTCTGAATCATCCAGCTTCAGAATTTTCTTGATGTCTTTCCGGACTCTCGGTGTAGCGGTAGCCGTCAGTGCCAGACAAGTTGCATCGGGAAAATCCTTCCGAACTTCAGTTAATTGGCGGTATTCCGGACGGAAATCGTGTCCCCACTCCGAGATACAGTGTGCTTCGTCAATCGTAAAAAGATCAATATTCTGATTGGAGAGCAGTTCACGGGTTTTAGGCATTAGTAGCGTTTCTGGCGCGAGATATAACATCTTTACTTCTCCGCGCTTCAGCTTATTGATATTATGCTGGTATTCCTCGGGAGAAAGGGAGCTGTTGAGGTAGATGGCCGGAATGTCGTACTGACGCAGCTGTTCTACCTGGTCTTTCATCAGGGAGATGAGTGGGGAAACTACAATCGTAAGACCGTCGAAAATAAGGGCTGGAATTTGGTAACAAAGTGATTTCCCGCCACCCGTTGGCATAATAACAAGGGCATCTTCTTTGTCCAGTACCTGGGAGATAACATCTTCCTGCAGTGGACGAAAATTTTCATACCCAAAAACGTTATTTAATTTGTTGCGTGCTTCTTTGATCATGTAATCGCGAATTGAATTGATTTATTTGATTGCATTGAAGCATGAAACAATTGAATCTCAGTACATCAACACAATCAGCGGTCAAGCTTGCTAATGAATGAAATCAGCGCAACCTGTATATCTATTTATTAAGATACAGGTTCTTAAATTCATACGGTTTTTTGAAGTGTTCGTCGTTGAAGTCCTCCATAAAATAAATGGTTTCTCCTGTGGATTTCATTTCGGGTCCCAGCTCTTTCTTGACTTCCGGGAATTTATCGAACGGAAAGACCGGCTCTTTAATTGCCCATTTTTCAAGTTTGGAGGTCAGTTCTTCCTCACTGAAATCACTAATTTTGGCTCCAAGCATTACCTTTACCGCAATCTGCGCTTCTGCCCGGCCCGTTGCCTTAGCCAGGAATGGGATTGTTCGTGTTGAACGCGGATTGGCTTCAAGAACGTATACTTTATCATCTTTAACCGCATACTGTACATTTAAAAAGCCTTTGATATTCATGTTCTCCGCAATTTTTTCATGATACTCCCGGATTTTATCCAGAGCAGTATCACTGAGGGAGTAGGTGGGAATAACAGCAGTTGAGTCGCCGGAGTGTACACCAGCTGGCTCTATATGCTGCATGATACCAGAGATATGCATTTGCTCTCCGTCATAGACTGCATCTACATCCACCTCAACGGCGTTTTCGAGGAATTTGTCAATGAGGAAAGCGTTTTCCGGGTGAGTCGCCAGTACGCGCTCAGTATAGAATTCGAGTTCATCCTGTTTTACAGCGATGCGCATTCCTTGTCCTCCCAGTACATAGCTTGGGCGGATAAGCACGGGATAACCGATGCGGTCGGCTATTTCTATGGCACCTTCTACATCTTCGGCAGTGCCGTAAGAGGGAAACGGAATATCCAGTTTCTTGAGAAACTCCGAAAAGGAACCACGGTCTTCAGCAAAGTTGATCATCTCGAAGTCCGTGCCATAGATATTGATCCCTTCTTCCACAAAGCGCTTGCCGAGCTTAAGGGCTGTCTGACCTCCAACCTGAAGAATGACACCCTCGGGCTGCTCGTGCTCGTAGATATCTAAAACACGTTCCCAGAAGACCGGCTCGAAATAGAGTTTGTCAGCGATATCAAAATCGGTAGAAACGGTCTCGGGATTACAGTTCACCATAATGGCTTCGTATCCCATATCCTGTACCGCTTTAACGGCATGGACACAGGAATAGTCGAATTCGATACCCTGACCGATGCGATTGGGTCCACTGCCCAGAATCATAACTTTCTTGCGGTCAGAAACCTCACTTTCGTTTTCGCCTTCGTAGGCGGAATAGTAATAGGGCGTTTCAGCCGGGAATTCAGCGGCGCAGGTATCCACTACCTTGAAGGAAGGTTTTAAGCCCAGTTCCTTACGTCGGGCGCGCACCTCATTTTCCGTGACTTTTCCATTACTTTGACTGAGCATCCAGGCAATCTGCTCATCCACGAAACCGGCTTGCTTCAATTCAAAGAAATCCTCCTTGGATATAGTCTCCAGGGTTTGACCTTCAGTTCTATTTTCGAGTGAAACCATGTATCGGATCTGCTGGAGGAACCAGGGATCGACCTTGGTAATGTCAGCGATCTCTTCAACGGAAGCACCCAGTTTAAAGGCGTTGCGTATGTTGAGCATGCGATCCCAATAAGGCTTCAGCAGGCGTTCGCGAACGTGCTTGCGATCCAGTTCTTCATAGCCGTCAGCTCCCAGTCCGGCGCGCCCAATTTCAAGAGACTGGAATGCCTTGTTCAGTGCTTCGGGGAAGTTACGTCCGATTGACATCGCTTCTCCCACAGCCTTCATTTGTGTAGTTAGCTCCTCATCAACATTGGGGAACTTTTCGAAGTTGAAACGCGGGGTCTTAACAATTACATAATCGATTGAGGGTTCAAAACAGGCCGAAGTGTTCCCAGTAATGGGATTGGGAAGTTCATCCAGGTTATAGCCTACGGCAAGCTTGGTAGCAATTTTGGCAATGGGATATCCCGTTGCTTTAGATGCCAGGGCAGAAGATCTACTTACCCGTGGGTTGATCTCAATGGCAACAAAGCGGTCGCTGCCCGGCTCAACGGCGAATTGTACATTACATCCACCGGCAAAGGTCCCGATAGAGCGCATCATCTTTATCGCAGCATCACGCAACATCTGGAACTGCTTGTCAGTGAGGGTTTGCGAGGGGGCAACCGTAACTGAATCGCCGGTATGGACACCCATGGGATCAATATTTTCGACCGTACAGATAATGACTACATTGTCATTGGGATCGCGTAGGAGTTCGAGCTCATATTCTTTCCATCCAAAAATAGATTCCTCAATAAGTACGCGGTGCACCGGACTCATCTCGAGGCCGCGGCGTACTTTTCGTTCAAATTCATCTTCATTCCATACAATTCCACCGCCGGCTCCACCCATGGTAAAGGATGGACGAATCACGATGGGGAGTCCACCGAGTTCTTCCGTAATTTCTTTGGCCTCCAGTAAGGATTCCGCTGCACGACTACGGCACTGGGGAATATCAATTTCGTCCATCAGATCACGAAATTCCTGTCGGTCTTCGGTGATATCCACGGCATCAATATCAACACCGATGATTTTAATATCCCGTTCAGTCCAGTAGTTTTCGTGTTGCAGATCGCGTGTGAGATTCAACCCGGTCTGTCCGCCCATTGTAGGTAGAACAGCATCGGGATTTTCTTTTTCTACAATTTCTTTGATTGATTCGATGGTCAGTGGCTTCAGGTAAATTTCATCCGCCATCATCGGATCGGTCATGATCGTAGCCGGATTGGAGTTGATGAGTACTACCTCATAGCCGTCATCCATGAGTGATCGGCAGGCTTGTGAACCGGAGTAGTCGAATTCACAGGCTTGGCCAATTACTATAGGTCCGGATCCAATGATAAGAATTTTTTTAATGTCGTCGCGTCGTGGCATTCTGATTTTAGGTTTCTATTTGTTAGTAGATTACAATTTTTTAGGATCTGATGCTTTGGGCGCATGGCGATACACCCGTACTCGGATTTTTTAAGCCATCTCTTTTTTTCCTTCTTTAATCATATCCAGGAACTGATCGAAGAGATAACGGGAATCGTGCGGCCCGGGTGAAGCTTCGGGATGGTATTGTACCGAAATTCCGGGAAAATTCTTAAAACGAAGACCCTCTATTGTACCGTCATTTAAGTTTTTGTGTGTTACTTCAACCTTTGATTTATCCAAGGCCTCTTCATCCACAGCAAAGCCGTGGTTTTGAGTGGTAATTTCAACCAGTCCGGTATTCAGGTTTTTAACCGGATGATTGGCTCCCCGATGGCCGACAAACATTTTGGTAGTAGAAATACCTTCAGACAGAGCCATCAGTTGATGGCCTAAACAGATTCCAAAAATTGGTTTCTCGGTTTCTTTGGCATAATTGACTACCTCCAGGGCATACTCTGCCGTTGCATCGGGGTCGCCCGGACCGTTGCTGAAGAAAAATCCGTCCGGGTTCCATTCCTTAAGTTCATCTATAAAATTTCCTTTGGCGGGGAATATACGTAAAGTACATCCGCGGTCTACAAAATTATCAATAATGCTTTGCTTAATGCCGTAATCAAAGGCTGCTACTTTAAATGGCCCATCACTGTGTACGGTTTGGGGTTCTCGCCGGGTAACTTCTGTTGCAAGTTCAAGTCCTACCATATCATCCCAGTTCTTGGCTTTTTCAACCAACTTTTCTTCATCGAGTTCGGAAGATGAAATCACCGCGTTCATTACGCCTTTGGAGCGGATATGACGTACGAGTTTACGGGTATCAATCCCACTGATACCAACTACTTCGTTGCGTTCCAGGTAAGCCTGAAGATTGCCATCGGCCTGAGGGTTGCTATGCTCCCATGAAAAAGAACGGACGATGAGTCCGGCAATCATGACTTTTCGGGCCTCATCATCCCGGTTCATGGTTCCGTAGTTTCCAATATGGGGATAGGTCATCATCATGAGCTGACCATAATAGCTGGGATCGGTAAAAATTTCCTGGTAACCGACCATGCTGGTGTTGAAACACAGTTCACCACCGGTGGTTCCTTTTTTACCGATAGCATAACCGTGTTCAACGGTGCCGTCTGAAAGGGCAATAATTGCTTTATCTCTGGTATAGAGTGACATAATGATTGAGACTAAATCTGTTGATAAGTTCAAATTTTAGGTATAAAAAAAATCCGAACACTAAATAAGTGTCGGATTTGAGAAACGGGAGGGGGTTATCGACCCACGAAGGATAATCGATAGATGGCTTCCATTGTTCTGTAAAAAGGAAGCGTCCTTTTTTGCACATTAAAGAAGTGGAAAAGGGAGTCAACTTAAAGTGTTAATTCCTATAGTATTAATATTTTTTGTTCGCTGACAGCTAACTTCAGCGCAAAACTGTATAAAGATATAAATCGCTTATTCTATTATCAACGATATTTTGAGATCCCTTCTTTTGTATTTATTGAATTGCAAAGAATGGGGGTTATATCGATCCTATCACAATAATTACTTTGTTAGAAGATCGTTTTTAGTAGACTAATTGCATTTATTTCGCGCATAAGCGCTCTGTTTTTTGTCAATGTCTGTGCAGGCAATTTGTGAGTTGTGACTCTTTTTCCTAGCCAGATGGGTTTATCACCATAAGAGCATCTTCATACAGAAAACGCTCCCCCCGCTTTTTAGAAATTCATAGGTGCTGACTTCATGAACTGCGAACCCGGCATCCCGTAATTTTTTGTTGACATCTGTGCAACCCTGTTGGATAATAACATTACGTCCGTCGGGACAAGAAGCGTTACAGGCAAATAATTCCTCTGCTTCATATTGTGAAGCTTCTATAACCTCATCAAAAATATTGTGGATGAGGGTAAGACCCTCTTCCGTAAATGCATCGGGATAGATAAGAGCCGTACGTTCATTCAATACACAGAAGCAGGTATCGAGATGGTAGAACGATTCATCCACAAGTTCAAGCGTAATAACCGGGACCCCAAAAATATCAGATATCGCTTCATACGCTTTGGGTGAAGACCGGAAACCGTATCCACCCCAAAGCAGGCGTCTGCCCGTGTGCCATATTGCATCGCCGCATCCTTCAAAATCCTCAATTTCATTTTCATCCAGGAAATGTACTTCGTATCCATTTTGTCGATACCATTGCTCGATGTAGGGGACTTCCTTTTTTCGCTGATCGGCATGCATAATACTCATAATTACATGACGATTGCCTTCCTTATCTATATAGGGCAGGCTCTGGTTGGCACAAAAAACCATATCAGGAAGCCCGTCCTGGTCTTCAATAATCCGCACCTCGATGCCAATTTGATCGAAAAGGTTGCGTACGAGTTCCCATTCATTATGCGCCTGTATGGTATCAACTTTACCTACCTGGTCGGCCATATGTGGATTGATAACATAATCCACAGCATAGTGCAGGGGACGTACCATGAGCACTTTCGTCGGTAGGGGCATGGATGGAATGTCGTCGATACTGAAATCAAGTTGATCAGCTGTTGTAATTAGTTGCGCCATAATCTGTGGGTTCAGGGG
>JBEPXF010000142.1:0-7782 GCA_041642075.1 Fodinibius sp. | reverse complement strand
TCGTTCATTTTGGCGAACGGGATCTGCTTGTGATCAAGGTGCCTGAATCGTTACAAAAACCGGTGTTCGTACAGGGAGAAGAAGGCGAAATCGTATTTTTGCGTGAACAAGATCGTAATAAAGTAGCGAGTAGGGAACTTATTAAAATTATTGAGAAAAGACATTCTGATGAAGGCGTAACCTTCGAATACGGAAAAAAAGAGCAAGCTCTTTTCCGTTATCTGAATGAATATGGGGAAATAACCGTTAAAAAGTTTGCGCATTTGACAGATATTTCCCAAACGCAGGCGTCGGATACGCTTGTAAATCTGGTGAGTGCCGATATTTTAAATCTGTTTAGGAAAGGCAATATTGATTACTTTACCTTTTCGCAGAAGTCGAAAAGCCAATTTTAAGATAAAAGATAGAAATGCCTGCTGATACTGAAGAAAACTTAGATGATGTAATTTCAGATCTTATTGATGAAGACGATGATAATGGTTCTGAAGCTTCGCCGTTAGCGGGTATAGAAACACCGGAGGATGTAACCTTTGATGGTCCCCCGGTTCAGCTAACCGAACGCGCGGCCCGACAAATACGAAAGATACGGGAAGATGAATCCCTGGAGGATGAACTGTGTCTTCGTGTTGCGGTAGAGGGTGGTGGCTGCTCGGGATTGAGTTATAAGCTGGGTTTCGATCACAAATCCGATGAAGATGAAGTAATCGTAAGTCAGGGGATTGAGATTATTGTTGATCCCAAGCATATGATGTATCTGAAGGGAATTTCAGTGGATTATCCGGACGGACTGGACGCCCGGGGATTTACTTTTGACAATCCCAATGCTACCGAAACCTGTGGATGTGGGAGCTCTTTCGCGACGTAGTAGCACTGGATTTGCTACCCTTTCACTCTCTACCATATCTTTTCATGATTTCCCGCACACGCTCAACTGGCAGGGCATTAATGGTGTGTCCATCGCGACCAGTCATGGTTTCTGCATGAAAAAGGGAATTGACGATCGCTTCTTCTGTGGCTTCAATAGCAGCCATAAAAAGCGGGGACATTCCTTCATTTCTAAGCTCCGGTTGGTTCTGTATGCTGTCCTCCGAATAGTGGGGAATGCGGACAGATTCTGCGGTGGAAAAAGCGATTACATAGTCGCCACTCCCATTGGAGGAGATACCGCCCGTTTTTGCCAGTCCCAGCATAGCGCGTTTGGCTAATCGTTCTAAATTGCGGGCACCCAAAGGCGCATCAGTAGCCACGATGATCATGCAAGATCCGTCCGGGGATTCGTTAAGCTGGTCACTTAAATAGTATTTACCCAGTTCTTTTCCAACAGGAACGCCTGCAATCTGTAATACTCCGCCAAAATTAGTTTGTACAAGAACGCCCACGGTGTAACCTCCCCGGTTTTCTGGAACTTTGCGTGATGAACTGCCAATTCCCCCTTTGAATCCAAAGGCTATAGTGCCGGTACCTGCCCCAACGTTACCCTGAGCAACTTTGCCGGAATTTGCCGACCGGATGGTTTCCAAAACATCTTCTTTGCTCACATGCCTGCCACGGATATTATTCAGATATCCGTCATTGGTTTCTCCGACTACCGGATTTACTGAACGTACATTCTTATTTTCATCGGATGTAAAAGTGTAGTCTATAAGTGCGTCTGCTGCTGTGGGTACACTTAAGGTATTAGTCAAAATAATCGGAGTTTCGAGATTACCCAACTCCTGTATCTGGGTGGACCCGGCCAATTTCCCAAAACCATTGCCTACATGAACTCCCGCCGGAACTTTTTGTTGAAAAAGATTGCCGGAATGGGGCAGGATAGCGGTAACACCGGTACGAATATAGTCCTTTTTGATAAGGGTTTTATGGCCAATCTGCACACCCCGAACATCCGTAATACTATTATTTGGACCTGTATCAAGAACACCAATACTGATACCGTATTGTCGCAAGTTATTATTTTGAGCGGAAAGGTTGATCGCCCAAAGAGCAAAAACGGAGAGGAGTAAGAGTTTAGCTATTCGCATAAGAAAGGAGAATGCATTGCATTAACATTAGTAAGTAATTAAGTAAAGTTGGACCAAACTTATCAGTAATATCCAAGAGTAGATAGGGGCACTTTACTTTTTATTTTTATCCGTAACCCGGTCCGTTATAAGTCTGACTCCTCTTTTGAATGTAAAGTAATGCCACATCCACTCTACAAATACCCGGAAGCGATTACGAAAACCGATTAAAAAGAAAATGTGGACCACCGACCAGAGGATCCAGGCAAAAAATCCGCTGAATTTAAAACCCCGGATATCGGCAACGGCTTTGGCCCGTCCGATGGTTGCCATCGTCCCTTTGTCGGTAAAATGAAAGGAAGGGCGTTCTTTGTCTCTCAGCTCATTGCGGATTAGCTTGCCAATAAAGTCACCCTGCTGCATTGCCACCGGGGCGAGTGCGGGTAGGGGATTGCCGTCCTCATCCTTTTTATGGGCGGCATCACCGATAACAAAAATATTGTCGAAGTCGGGGATCGATAAATCATCTTCCACCACTACCCGTCCCGTTCGGTCCTGTTCCGTATTCAGGGAAGAAAGCATGGGAGAAGCGGCCACGCCAGCCGCCCAAATGATGTTTGGGGTTTCGATGGTCCCCTCAGAAAAGGAAACCTTATTGGACCCGATATCCGTAACCGGGGTATCGAGAAGTACCCGTACGCCCATGTCTTCAAGCGTTTCACGCGCTTTTTCAGCAAGGGACTCTGGATAGCCGTTGAGAATACGGGGAGCTGCTTCCACCAGGAATATGCAGGTTTCGTTTTTGCTAAAGGTGGAATAATCGCGCATCATATTGCGCTTGGCGATTTCAGCAATAGCCCCGGCCATCTCTACACCTGTGGGTCCGCCTCCAATAATAACGTAGGTTAAATACGGTTCCCGCAACTTAGGGTCTTCCAGTTGCTCGGCCTTTTCAAGGGACATCAGTATGCGCTCCCTTATCTGTAGTGCGTCACCAATGGATTTTAAACCTGGCGCGTGCTTTTCCCAATCATCATTTCCGAAATAGTTATACTGTGCTCCGGGAGCAAGCACCAGGTAATCAAAATCAATTTTACGACCGTTCTCTAGTTCTACATAATGCTGTTCTTTTTCGATACTGGTGACGGTGCCCAATAAAACCTGGAGCCCCTCTCGCCGTCTCAAAAGCGCCCGGATGGGAGTAGCAATATCGCCGGGGGAGAGCGCTGCGGTAGCTACCTGGTAAAGCAGCGGTTGGAAGAGGTGATGATTTTGGCGGTCGATAAGGGTGATACCCACATCCGCTTTTTTAAGCTTTTTAGCAGCAGAGATACCCCCAAAGCCACCACCGACAATTACCACATGCTTGCGATCGGACATAGTCGATTAGTTCATTTTTGCCTTGGTTTGTTGAAAGAGTTCTTCGATTTCTTCCTGACTTACATGATATTGTTCATTGCAGAAATGACATACCAATTCTTGCCCCTCTTCCTTCATCTCCTTCAAGTCATCGGGTCCGAGCATCGCCAAGGCATTTACAAATCGTTTTCTTGAACAACGGCAAAAGAAATCAACCGGCTGTCGATCGAGTTCTTTAACTTTTGTGGGTTCCATCGCCTTTTCCATAATATCATCGATATAATGTCCTTCTGAAAAAAGGCTGCTGATAGAATCGAAATCAAGAAGTTTTTCCTGTAGCCGTTCAATGGCCCCCTCGGGAGCATCGGGCATACGCTGGATTAGCAGTCCGCCTGCTTCGGTGACTTCACCCTCTTTGTTCATTCCTACATCCAATAGAACTGCTGACGGAACCTGCTCAGATTGTACCATATAATAGGCCAAGTCGTCGGTAATATTACCATTTACCAACTCAATACTGCTGGTGCGGGGTTCGGCCTCGTTGTAAAGTGTTTTCCGCACCGAAAGCAATCCAACACCCAGTCCGTCGCTTAAATCCGTTTCAGGATTTTCGTAATTAAGTTCAGCCTGAGGTTTTTGCGCATAGCCACGGATCTCTCCGACCCGGTTTGCCTCGGCAACCATTAGCTGTACCGGGCCATTGCCTTCCAGGCGCATCTGGATGCGCTCCTCACCCTTCAGTTCGGAAGCCATAAGCATGGTTCCGGTCATGGCTCGTCCCAATAAAACGGTATTGAGCAGCGAAAGCCCGTGCTTTTTGCGCGCGGTCTTCACTACATCCGTTGTTTTGACAACAGAAATCTTAATACTACCGTCATCACTGATGCCTTTAATGATTCGGTCTTTATGAATAAAATCTTCTTTAGAAATCATAGTAAATCATTATTGATATTTGTCAACAGGTACAACACAAAAGAAGACCCAAAAATTTGGTTCTTCTTTTATTAATTAAAGCTTTTGAGTGGTTGAAGCCAAGGATAAAGCCCTATGAACAAACAGGCTTCAATCTCCCTAAATCCCTCTTCTCCAAGAGGGACTTTATTATCCGCCCCATAAGCTATTAGTAGCACTCATATCCAGCAACGAGTTCCTTCTTGGCGAAGGAGGGCAGGAGGATTGTCTTGTTTTATAGAGCCAATTTAATTGTACATAGGCGATTTTTAAATGCTCAAGGTATTACTTTAAGAATATTTGGAGGCGTTGATTATTAAATATTGTTGCTGTAAAGTTCGCCAATACGTCCTGAGAAGCTACTGTCAGAGGTATAGACCTGGTGGATTTTCCCCACTTTTTCAATACGTTCTTCCGCGAGAATATTCGATGCCCTGAAAGTAGGGGTATCATTCTCTTCGGAATAATTAAGGATATCCAGGATCGTATCGTAAATTTTCGCGGCCTGATCGTGAGCCCGCTGTTCATTGTATCCTTCCAATTCACTGGCGACGTTAATAAGTCCCCCGGCATTGATAACATAGTCAGGTGCATAGAGGATTTCATGATCCAACAGCATCTGTCCGTGCCGCTCCTCCTCATCCAATACGTTATTGGCAGATCCGGCAATAATATCACATTTCATATGAGGAATGGTATCGTCATTCACAACGCCGCCCAGGGCACAGGGACTAAAAATATCCACATCGAGACCATAAATATCGTCGGGATCAACCGCTTCTGCATTCACCTCATGGGCCAGGGCGTTTACCTTGTCTTCGTAAATATCGCAAATGTATAGCTCAGCTCCTTCCTCACTGAGGGAACGAACCAAATGTGAACTTACATGTCCGGCTCCCTGTACCGCAATACGTTTGCCTTCCAGCGAATCAGAGCCGTAAGCTTTTTTGGCACAGGCTTTCATGCCCATATACACGCCGAATGCCGTAACGGGCGAAGGGTCTCCGCCTCCGCCAATGGCTTTGGGCAGGCCGGATACATATTTAGTTTCTGAGCGTACCCATTCCATGTTCTGAACGTCAATGCCCACATCCTCCGCGGTAATATAACGTCCGCCGAGACTTTCTACATAGCGGCCGAAAGCCCGAAAAAGTGGTTCGCTTTTATCCCTGCGGGAATCGCCGATAATAACCGCCTTGCCACCGCCCAGGTTTAGTCCCGATATAGCTGCTTTGTATGTCATTCCCCGGGAAAGGCGCAGTACGTCGCGGATAGCCTCCTGTTCGTTATTATAGGGCCACATCCGTACCCCGCCGAGAGCCGGACCGAGCGTAGTATCGTGGATGGCTATGATGGCTTTTAGTCCAATATCAGGCTCGGAACAGATCACTACCTGTTCATGCTCATGCGACTGAAGCTTGTCGAATAGCGGAAAGGCGTCATCAATTTCGGCGTCTGTCTTTCTATCAATAGTGGTAGATTGCATGATAATATAATTTTAATTCAAAAAAGTTGAGAAAGAGCTGCCTAGCTCTAAAGGAAGGGCGCTAAAACAACTCTTAATTTTTAATGGCTGATATTCGATAAATTTTGTGCATTGGCAGCGACTTCAACGCCTAAAATGCAAAGTGAAACAAAATACAAAAAATTGTACAATTTTAGTAGCACTACGCCGGTAATTGGAAGCAGAACCCATAAAATAATAGTGATAGAGAAATGACTTTGTATGATGAATTTTACCTGTGAAATTGTATCTTAAGTAAAGATAATTGAAAACGCCTGCACCTGAATGAAGGGATGCAGGCAGCATAGCATTTTGGTTTGACCGCCGACTGGCTATTTATGCAAAAAAAGAAAAAAACAAATAACAAAAACTATGTCCTTTCGATGGGTTTACAACAAAACCGACGAAGAGGAGATCGTACCTGCACTTCAGGAGCAGTTGAAGATACCCGAAAAGGTAGCTCATCTGCTTGCATTGCGGGGGATCAACTCTTACGAAGAAGCTAAAACATATTTCCGCGCAGATTTAGATGCCCTTCACGATCCTTTTTTGATGAAGGATATGGAACCGGCCACCGAACGTCTGGCAACCGCTATCCGGAAACGCCAGCGGGTGCTGGTCTACGGAGACTATGATGTGGATGGCACTACCGCCTCCTCTATTTTATACCTTTTTCTTGAAGAGTTCGGGGTGGATGTGGATTTTTACATCCCGCATCGCTTTAAGGAAGGCTATGGCATTAATCCGGAGGGGATTCAGTATGCCATGAATATAGATGCCGATCTGATTGTTTCGGTAGATTGCGGCATTACGGCCTTTGAGGAGGCGAAAAAAGCACGGCAGGAAGGTATTGACCTGATTATCTGTGATCACCATAATGTGTCTGGTGGCAGTATCCCAGAGGCTGTCGCCGTTCTCGATCCGAAGCGGGAGGATTGTTCCTATCCGTTTGACGGCCTTTCGGGTGCCGGTGTGGGATTCAAACTGGTTCAGGGAACCGTAGACCGGCTGGGTTTAAGAAAAGACCATCCCTTTAAGTTTTTGGATCTGGTAGCTGTTTCCATAGCCTCCGATATTGTCCCTATGATTGGCGAAAATCGAATTCTCATGCGCGAGGGACTTAAAAAGATCAACCGAAATCCACGGATAGGATTAAAAGCACTTTTTGATCTTATTAATTTGGATATCGGTTCGATCTCTACTTCAAATATCGTCTTTTCTGTAGGTCCCCGCATCAATGCAGCGGGAAGGATGGGTGATGCCAGCAAGGCCGTAAAACTGCTGGTGGCCGACACCCAAGAAGAGGCAAAGTCCCGGGCACACCAGTTGGAAAGCATTAATATTGCCCGGCGCGAAAAAGACGGCGAAACGATGGAAGAAGCCAAAACGATGGTGGATGAGCATTATAACCTCGACAAAATATCGTCGATGGTACTGCATCAGCCTGACTGGCACCTGGGTGTAATTGGTATTGTGGCCTCCCGACTGGTGGATACCTACGGCCGGCCCGCTATTATGCTTAGCACAGTCGACGGCAAAATAAAAGGTTCCGCCCGAAGCATTGAGGGTTTTAATATCTATGATGCGTTTAAGGAATGCGAAGATCTGCTTGAACAGTTTGGGGGACACAAATATGCGGCTGGCCTGACCATTGATGAAAAGAACCTGGAAGAATTTCGCCAGCGTATTAACAAAATTGCCTCAGAAAATCTTACGGATGAGGATTTTAAACCAGAACTTAAAATTGACTGTGAACTCGACTTAAGTGAAGTTGATATGCGGTTCTGGAAACTGCTTAGCCAGTTCGAGCCTTTCGGCCCTGAAAACCTGAGGCCGATATTCGTCAGTCGTGACGTTGAGGTTGTGGGCGTGCCGACCATCGTAGGCAAGGGACACCTGAAGATGAAGGTAAAACAGAACGGCTCGGGCGTATTTGATGTGATAGGGTTTAATATGCACGAATATCTG
>JBEPXF010000141.1:0-7826 GCA_041642075.1 Fodinibius sp. | reverse complement strand
GAGGGGGGTTCGCCAAATTTTTTGGTTAATTGCCAAATAAAATACCAAGGGGTAAATCGGGGTATACCCAAAAATTCTCGGTTGGTTTGTGTCCGTATAAGGGTTTCAAGTGTATTATTATTCACATTATCATTACCTGCAAAACGGACAATCCGGACAATTTTATCCGTAGTGTCGCTAGATGCGGTATTATTTTGACTAATGGCAGGAGATGCCATTGCAAGAACTAAAAAGATGGCAAGCAATGACGAAAAAAACTTGCTACGAGCGCTTGAGTAACTCAAAAGTTTAGTAAATTGAAAGTTCATAAAAAACGGTTGCATGAAAAATCATGCAACCGTTCCTAGTCCAGAAAAATTCTACATCGGAAGTTTAAACGTCGTCGTAGTCAAATCCTTCATCTTCTTCATTATGGAAGAAATCTTCTTTTCCGATATAATCAGGCCAAATATCTTCCATGTCTTCATAGACAACATCCTCACCTTCTTCGATTTCTTCCAGATCATGTAAATTGTCAAGTACCTGCTGGGGAGCGCCGTTTCGCACTGCCCATTCAATTAATTCTTCTCTGGTTGCAGGAAAAGGGGCATCGTCTAAAACGGCTGCTAATTCAACGGTCCAAATCATAAATATAATAAGTTATTTTTTATTGCTTATAAATTTCTTTCAATGCTAACAAATGTTTCACACATTAAATTCAACTCAATTTTTAACGGAAATGCAATTATTTTTTTCTATCTAACACTCAAAGATCTATAAAATTATTATTATCTTACTTGTGCTTAATCTATAAACTAAAATTAGTGAGGAATATTATATGGGAAGTTTCGGCGGAATGGAAATAATAATCGTATTAATGGTTATTTTGCTTTTTTTTGGTGCGAAACGCATTCCGGAACTGGCCCGTGGTATTGGTCAGGGTATGAATGAGTTTCGTAAAGCTTCAGATCAAATAAAACAGGAGCTTGAACAAGGCGAAAAGGAAGGGCTTGGATCAGAAGCAAGTAAAAATAAGAATAAAGAAAAAGCCAAAGCACAGAAGAGCCAAGATTAATATAAAAAATCGAATATATCGTTGAGTTTTTCAGATTATAGTCAGGTACGAACTGCCTTAGAAAGTGGAGATACAACTGTAACCAAAATTGTACAACATTATCTGCAAAACATTAAAGAGCAGAATGATGAAGTTAATGCTCTTGTAAGTTATGATGAGCAGGAAGCTCTAAATAGGGCTCAGGAAATACAGTCAAAAATTGATGAGGGATCGGCCGGACGGTTAGCCGGCATGGTCATAGGTATTAAAGACCTGATCTGTGAAAAGGGAAAGCAGGCAACCTGTGCCTCAAATATTTTATCTGACTTTGAAAGTATTTATGATTCTACCGCTGTTAAACAATTAAAGAGTGAAGATGCCATCCTGTTAGGAAGACTGAACATGGATGAATTTGCCATGGGATCTTCGACCGAAAACTCTATCTATGGTCCTACGCGAAATCCTGTTGACACATCAAAAGTACCGGGAGGTTCATCGGGGGGTAGTGCGGCTGCAGTTGCCGCTGATTTCTGTACCGCGTCTTTGGGTACCGATACTGGAGGATCTATCAGGCAGCCCGCCTCTTATTGTGGGGTTATAGGTCTCAAACCAACGTATGGAAGAGTGTCACGACACGGACTTATTGCATACGCGTCTTCTTTTGATTGTATTGGACCGCTTACCCATTCCGTAAAAGATGCTGCATTACTTCTCGAAATTCTCGCTGGATTTGATGAAAACGATAATACAACTTCCAGCAGAACAGTACCGGACTATCAGCAGTTTGCAGAAAATCCGGATGCAAATATCCGCATTGGCGTACCAGAGGAATACTTTGGGGATGGATTGGATGAAGAAATAAAAGCCGGTATTCAGGAACGATTGGATGAGCTGGAGCAGGGTGGAGCAGAATTAGTTCCTATCCATTTGCCGCATATGAAATATGGAATTGCCACTTACTATATTTTAGCTACCGCAGAAGCCTCAAGTAATCTCGCGCGTTATGATGGAATTCGATATGGTCACCGTGCAGATATCGAAGAGGTTGAACAAGAGCTTAAAAAGGAAAAGGATGGTCTTAAAGAGCAAATAAAACTTGCCGAGGGAAATAAGAAAGTGAAGCTGGGTACTGAGCTCGAGAACGTTGACAGCTCACTGATCCGCCTATATAAAAAGAGTCGTACCGAAGGTTTTGGTACCGAGGTAAAGCGACGTATTATGCTGGGAACGTATGTATTGAGTGCAGGTTATTACGATGCCTATTACGCCAAAGCACAAAAAGTGCGCCGACTGATAAAGCAAGACTTTACGGATGCTTTTGACAACGTGGATGTGATTGTTTCTCCAACGGCACCGACCACAGCATTTGATGTAGGAGCTGATATTGATAATCCGGTACAAATGTACTTAAACGATATCTACACTATTTCTGCAAATTTAGCCGGTATTTGTGGTATTAATATTCCTGCAGGAACTCATTCCAATGGTTTGCCTTTCGGGATGCAATTCATGGCCAATACTTTTGAAGAGGGAAAGCTTTTTAATGCTGCCCGATTAGTTGAGTTACAGGATTAACCTGGGAATTGCTCCTGCAGGTAACGCCTTAGAAGATGATTAGGTCGTTAGTGAGTAACTTTTTATTAATTAATCGCAGAATAATCTCCTCTTCTTTAAAGGATCAGTCATATTTTAAGTTCAAAAGGGTAGTTTATTTATTCGAATCTACAGTTAAATTGAATTTTAACATCAATTATGAAGAATAGGCTTTCAGATAAATGGGCGATTATTACCGGAGCTACTTCGGGCATAGGAGAAGCAACAGCTTTTGCGTTTGGAGAATCAAGTTGCAACCTCATATTGACAGGAAGACGTCAAAAGCGACTGGATGAAATTGCCGATACTTTGCGGTCTGATCATGGTATTGAGGTTGAAATAGCTGCGTTTGATATAAGGAATGCTGATGCTTGCAGGAATATGGTAGAAGGTTTATCTAAACCAGTTGATATCCTGATTAATAATGCAGGCCTTGCTAAAGGGGTTGAAGGAGTCTATGATGCTGATCTTGAGGACTGGAATTTAATGATTGATACCAATATTAAGGGGCTTATGACCATGACTCGGCTTATTTCTCCCCGAATGAAGAAGCGTAATCGGGGACATATTATCAATATAGGATCTATTGCCAGCCACGAGAGTTACCCCGGGGGATCAATTTATTGTGCTACGAAACATGCTGTCAAAGCCTTTACAGAAGCTGCAAAAAAAGATCTGCATGGTACCAAGGTTCGAGTAAGCATGGTTTCGCCCGGACTTGTAGACACCGAGTTTAGCGTGGTCAGGTATGACGGAGATAAGAATCAAGCTGATCAGGTCTATAAAGACATGCAGCCTTTAGTAGCTGAAGATATTGCTGAAATTATTCACTTTACTGCTAATCGACCGCCCCACGTTAATATCATGGATACTATTGTTTTTCCCGTTGACCAGTCTTCTGCAACGATGGTACATTATGATGACTAATCGAACTCTGCTGATCCCATTATTATTAATAAGTGTCTTTTTTTGGGGATGCAATGATACTGAAAAAATCCGATTGAATTTTGAAGAACAGGGGCGAACCGTTCCAAATTTTTCAGCAGACAGTGCGTATCACTTTATTGAGCGTCAAGTAAATTATGGGCCTCGCAATCCTAATTCCGAAGGACACCGCAAAACCGCCCAATACCTTCTTGATAAACTCTCTTCATACGTAGGAGAGAGGCTGGTGTTTTCCCAAACGTTCAAGGAAGAAGGGTATGAGGGAGATACGCTCAACCTTAAGAATATTATAGCCTCTTTTAATCCGGAGGCTACCGATCGTATCTTTCTCTGCGCGCATTGGGATACCCGACCCCGTGCGGATAAAGATCCTGAAAATCCTGATCAACCTATTTTAGGAGCAGATGATGGAGGTAGCGGTGTAGGCGTGCTTCTGGAGCTGGCTCGTATTTTTAGTGAGCACGAGCCACCCATAGGGGTTGATATCGTATTGTTTGATGGGGAAGATTATGGCAAAGATGGAGAAACCGATCGCTACTTTCTGGGATCACGCTACTGGTCTAATAATCTACCCGTTGAGGGATATTCACCGCGGTTTGGTATTTTACTGGATATGGTTGGTGGTGAGGAAGCAGTATTCCCCAAGGAACAATATTCGATGAATTATGCCCCCGCATTGGTAAATGAACTGTGGTCAATTGCCGCGGAAAAAGGATATGGAGAGCTATTTATCGATCAAAGAGGCAATGCCATTTCTGATGATCATGTAGTGGTGAATCGAATTTTGGGGATCCCCACGGTTGATATCATCCACCATCATCCCGACCGGGAGGGGTTGGGATTTGCTCCTTATTGGCACACCCACGATGATGACATGGATATTATTGATCCTCAAACTCTGCAAGCAGTAGGAGATATCCTAACCGAGTTGATTTATAATCGCATTTAGTTACAGTCTGAAAGTTTAAATTAATAGGGTTTTTAATGTTTAGTCTGTTAGCTTCAACCTTAAACGTTCTATGAAATACATTAAACTCGTGATTAGCTTAGCTGATGAATATCAGGAGGCGCTGATTGCCGAGCTTTTTGATATGGGGTTTGATGGCTTTGAACAGCTGGACGATCAAATTATAACCTATACTGCCAAGGAAAACTTTAGTGTAGGCGATCGCGAACGTATGGATCAGCTTTTAGCTGGTTTCCCGGGGAATGGATTCATAGAATCGGAAGAAATTGTAGCTGATCAGAACTGGAATGAGCAGTGGGAGGAAACAATAAGCGCTCAGATAATCGGAGGCTTTTATGTAAAGCCCACTTGGGATAACAGTGTTACGCCGTCAAATAAGATTTTACTTGAAATAGATCCCAAGATGTCCTTTGGCACGGGGTACCACGAAACTACCCGGTTGATGTTGCGTTTTTTACCGGATGTACTAGAGGAGGGAGATCACATAATTGACGCCGGAACCGGCACGGGTATTCTCTCCATAGCAGCTATTAAGCTGGGCGCCCAATCAGCATTTGCATTTGATATAGACGAATGGAGTATTAATAACACCTTGGAAAATATTATACTCAATGGGGTAAGTAAAAAAATTACCGTTAAAGAGGGATCTTCGGAAGTTATTCCGGAGGGAGAGAAAGCGGATGTAATACTGGCCAATATTCAGAAGAATATTATTATGAATCTTATGCCTGACTTTATCAATTCCTTAAAGGAAGATGGAAATATACTTCTTTCCGGTTTGTTGGAAGAGGACAAGGGAGAAATTATTAAGGAGCTTGATTCTCTAAAATTGAAGATAGTTAATATCCGGCAGGAAAATGAATGGATTGCCATCCATGCTTGTCGTTAATGAATTAATAAACACTTTAGTGCACTACAATTATTTGCTTAAAAAAAAGCCCCGTAAAAATACGGGGCTTTGAACATTACTGATCTAACTTTTTATTAGATGCTAAAACGAAGTCCGGCAGAGAGAGCCAGCTGATCAGCATTACCGAGTACATACTTGAGTTCAGTGTAGACGTTGGCAAAGTCAACATCAAACTCTGCGCCACCGCCAAGGTTAAGGCCTACCTCAGAATTTGATGTAGAACCGGATCCCCATTCACCTAAATCATAGCTGACTGACAAGGTAGCATAATTCAGACCACCCAAACCATATACCTTCATACCGTCTTCAGCTAGGAAATTGTAGTGTACATTGGCATTCAGTTCCCACCAGTCATAATTGTCTGGGAAGTATATAGCAAAGTCAGCAGCTCCGCTTATTTCCGGGGTAAAAGCGTATTTACCACCAGCCTGAATACCGATAGCTTCTACTTCGGTACCATAAATTAATCCACCTCCTACTAGAATGTCAGAAGATTCCTGAGCATAACTGTTTGAGTTAAACATGAACATCATTCCGAAAAGAACGCAGCTTGTAAGTATTAGTTTTTTCATTTTTTATCGTTGGTTAGTTTATGTTTGTTTTGAGTTAGCGTCTGATGACGTTTTTAAAGTTTCTTAGTTGTAGCTGTAAGTAAGTACTATTAGAAGCCCAATCCTTACAATCTTTTTTCTATTACACTATATATACGTAAGCGAAAAGTTAATTGGCTCATTTTTTTCTAAATTTTAGAATGGGAATAAAGCGGCACTTTCAGTAAGTTTAGGCCGTAAAAGTAAAATTATATTTGTCAGTTTAAGGAATGTCGGATTCAACCAGTAGTAATACGTCAACATCAGATGCACCTCGGGAGAACGCCTCGGAGAGCAGTTTGGAAGACGATGCCTTAGTAAAAGAGGCCAGGAATGGAGACGAACAATCGTATAAGAGGCTGGTTAACAAATATGAGCGCGCCTTATATTATCATATCTTAAAGATGGTGAATGATAAGGAACAGGTAGAAGACCTGGTTCAGGAAGCCTTTGTCAAAGCTTTTGATAACTTAGAGAGCTATAATACCAATTATGCTTTTTCTACCTGGCTGTATCGCATAGCGACCAACCATACGATCGATTACCTTCGAAAGAAAAAATTGCAAACACTCTCCATTGATAAACCGCGAAAAACAAAAAGTGGTGAGATGGAGATGCAGTTGGAGGACCAGTCAGCCCAAGCCGATCGCAGTATCATCAGGAAGCAGCGCCAAAACATAGTACAGCATGCGATTGACGAGCTACCGGAAAAATACAGGAAGGTGATTAGGTTGCGACATATGGAGGAAAAAAGTTATCAGGAGATATCCGAAGAACTGGACAAGCCTTTAGGCACGGTTAAGGCCCATATATTCAGAGCCCGCGAGATGCTCTACAAATCACTTAAGGATAAGAGAGGGCAGTTTTAACGTTTCGATTAGCTATTTTAAATAGAGCTTGGAAGTATTTTTTTGTAATAAAAGCCGATTGAGGTTAGCTGTCAGTAACTATATTCATTTGGCGGCTATTTTTTGCTACGGCGTCTATCGTATCTTTAAATTTATTGAATTTGGCACGCCGGATGGGGGTCCCTTCAAAAAGCTCGTTATACTGCTCGATTTCAAGTTCCTCCCAAAAACTAATATCCTTATCTAATAGCTTTTCCCTGGGATTTAGATCTTCCATACTGCCGTATTGGGCATCCCTGTTCCAAGGACATACATCCTGGCAAATATCGCAACCGAAAAGCCATTCCCCAATACCGGATCGTTTCTCCTCAGGAATCTCATCTTTGAGTTCAATATTCAGGTAAGATATACACTTGGTGGCGTCGACGCGATAGGGTTCATAAATAGCATTCGTAGGACAAGCATCGATGCATCTGGTACAGCTCCCGCAGTGATCGGTAACCGGTTGATCATAATTAAATTCCACATTTATTATCATTTCCCCGATAAAGAAAAAAGATCCCATATTCTTATTGAGGAGAAGTGAGTTTTTACCCCTCCATCCAAGTCCTGCCCGGATAGCCCAAACCCGGTCTAAAACAGGAGCCGAATCGACAAATACGCGTCCATTCACTTCCGCTCCTATGATCTCTTCTGTTTCTTTAAATAACTTCCGAAGCTTTTTTTTATAAACTTTATGATAATCACGTCCCTGGGCGTATTTGGCAATTTTGGGGGAATCTTTATCCTGTTGTTGCCGCTCGTGATCAGGATTAAAGTAGCTCCCGATAACTGAGACGACCGACTTAGCTCCCGGGACCAGCTTAGTGGGATCAACCCTCTTGTCGAAATGGTTTTCCATCCATTGCATGCGGCCGTGCCGCCCTTGATTAAGCCATTC
>JBEPXF010000140.1:0-7873 GCA_041642075.1 Fodinibius sp. | reverse complement strand
ATAACCCTATGAAAGACCTCATCGACTCCGCCACGGAATTTATCCGTGATGTCCTACGGCTTGTGCTCTTAGGTGAGCAGCCAACGGACGAAGATAACCAAAAAGGCCGCCAATGAGGCGGCCTTTTCTATTGGAAACCACAATTTTGAACCCTTTAAACAACAAAAACCATGCATACCCAATCTAACTTAGAATCTGATGAAATTCCCACCGACGAGTGGGTCAAGGAGCGCCAGAACTACTTCGGCGGCAGTGATGTCGCGGCTATATTGCAACAAAGTTCCTTTAAGACCCCATTGCAGGTGTGGCTACGCAAACAAGGCGTAATCGACCCCGTAGAAAGCACCCCGATCATGGAATTCGGGAACGTGTTCGAGCCGGTCATGGCCGGATACTTTGAAGACCTCACCGGGCTCAAGACCCGCCGCGTGAATAAACCCTTTGTCCACGAGGAGCACGGGTTTCTCCGTGCCAATATCGACCGTCAAATCCTAAACGCCGATGACGTGCCCGGAACCGGGGTGCTAGAACTCAAGACCACCAATAGCCACCGACTTAACGCACTGGATGGCCACTATCCTATCGAGTGGGAGTATCAAATCCAACATTATCTCGGGCTGACCGGCTACAGGTATGGATATTTGTTTATCTACGAACGGGACACCTGCGAGTTCTATGAGCCGATCCTGGTAGAACGCAACGAGGAGCTTATTGCGGGCAATACTCAACGACTCATTCAGTGGTGGCAAAGGCATATGACCGGAGGCAAGCGCCCCGATCCTATTAACGAGGAAGACCTGCTCATCCTCTACCCGGACGCCTCGGACGGGAAGGTCGTGGAAGCCAGTCCCCTCGCCCGGACATGCTACCAGGAGCTCAAGGAGGTGCGAGAAGAGAAATCGGAACTTGAAGAGCAGGAAACTGAGCTCAAGAATCAGCTCAAGGAAGAGCTCGGAGACGCCGAGCGCCTCGTCTTCGCTGGACAGACGCTCATCACCTGGAAATCCCACACCAGCCGCAGGCTGGACACTGCCAATCTCCGCGAGGACGAGCCGGAGACCTACCAGCAGTACCTAGCCGAAAGCCGTTATCGGCGATTTACGGTCAAGTAACTATAACCCAAAAAACAATTAACAAGGAAACCATTATGTCACTAGTCATAAAGGAAAAAGAGAACGAGTACCCTATACCCGAAGAAGGCATCTTCGATGCCGTCTGCGTGGACGTGGTCGATATCGGGAAAGTGGAAACCCCGTGGGGACCCAAGGAAAAAATCACGCTCATGTTTGAGCTGGACGCCCAGGACGAGGCAGGCAACCGGTACGTGGTCGGGAAAAGATATACCAAGTCCCTCAACGAAAGATCGAATCTGCGCGCGGACCTGTCCAAGTGGAGAAACCGAAAGTTTAAACCCCGGGAACTGTCTTCGGGTGCGGAACCTTCATGAGCTGGCCGCTAAGATTCCGTTCGATGACCGGATTAATCATCAGGCTTCCCTTAATGACTTGAAATTATCTCTGATCAAGGAGTTTTTGCAAGAGATTGATAGCCCCCTGTTTGAGCAGGCCGATGATATCCCTTTTACCGAGCTCTGCAGGCAGATGCAAATCGTAAAAGGTCCTATTGAGAATCTTAAACCGGTGAATGTAGGACTTCTCTTGTTTAATGATGAACCGCAACAATTTTTCCCGGGGGCAAAGATTGAGGTTATCATTTATCAGGATGAAGTTGGCGATCGTTTCTCTGAAAAGATCTTTACCGGCCCCATCCACAAACAACTTACTAGGGCATTAGAATATCTTCAGACGAATGTTATCCGGGAGGAAGTAGCAAAGGTTGAGGGACAAGCACAGGCCAATCGTTTTTATAATTATCCCTATGCCGCTATAGAAGAGGTGCTGGCTAACGCGGTGTATCATCGAAGCTATGAGCTTCGCAATACGATCGAAGTGAATGTACGGCTGGATAAGATTGAAGTACTTAGCTTTCCCGGACCGCTGCCGCCGGTGGATAATGAAATGTTGCAGAACGAGCGTATTGTTGCCCGTAATTATCGGAACCGTCGTATTGGCGATTTTTTGAAAGAGCTACAATTGACCGAAGGACGTTCAACCGGCTTCCCAAAGATCTATAAAGCGATGGAGAAAAATGGTTCCCCGGAACCCCAATTCGAGACCGATGAAGACCAGTATTATTTTTTGGCTATGTTGCCCGTACATGATCGCTTAAAAGAGAAGGGCCAAGCTGGGGGCCAAGCAGAGGGCCAAGCTTCGCAAAAAGACCTTAACGACATGGAGCGATCGATTTTAGAGGTATTGGCAAAAGGGCCAAGCTCTCGGGATGATCTGCTTAATTCGCTGGGGATGGACAAACGAACTGGTTACTTTCGCCGGATGATAGATAGGCTTATGGATAACGATTTTATTGCATATACCTATCCTGATACGCCCCGACATCCAGACCAAAAGTATGAGATTACAGATGTTGGCAGGCAGCAAATAACATAAAATAAACTATTCACTATGAGCACATTTGGAAATTTACAGCAAGTAGATCTCAGAAAGGAATGGGAGCATTACGCCTTTAATTTTGAAGATCAGGATCAGTGGCCGAAGTATTTTGCATGGTTGAAAGATAAGGCTGAAAAGTTTAAACAAGTATTTGAGGCATGAGTTTGGAAATTATTATATCAGCTATTGCACTCATAGTATCCATAATCGTAGCTATTTACAGCTATTTTCAGGGAAGTAAAAGTAATCAGCTGCAAGAACGCATTGTAGAGATTGAAGAACAACGTGAGCAGGAACGATTAAACAAGGAAAATCGCGCAGACTTACAGCCATATTTTAGATATATATCAAGAAAGGATAGTCCTGTAAAAATTGCTCGTCAGATTATAATTAAAAACTTAGGCAAACAAGAAGCGCAAAATATTCGAATGTATGTAGATGGAGACCCTCTATCTATGCATCGAAATATATTTTGTCGACCAGACTACAAGTTAACTCCCATTCGACCAGGTAGTGACCAAAAGTGGCGTATAGAAGTTGATGAAGAATCACCAGAAGTATGCGAAATTAAACTCAAATGGGATGATGAAACAGGTAGCGATCATGAATTTAATGATAAGTTACTTCTAAAGAAATGAGATACCGCAAACCATACGAATTGAAAGAGACAGATATTGAATGGGTTGGTGAGATACCTGAAGACTGGGATACTCCAAAGATTAAATGGCTTTTCAAACAGATTACAAGTGGTTCAACACCGTCATCTACAAATAGAAAATATTATGATGGTGGAACGATACCTTGGGTGCAGACAGGAGACCTAAATGATGGCGCGATTAATGATACTAGCAAAAAGATTACAAGAGCAGGACTTCAAGAAAACTCAGCCTTAAAACTATTTCCAGAGAAAACGTTGTTAATTGTAATGTATGGTGCAACAATAGGAAAGCTGGGAATGTTGGAAAATAAAGCTGCTACAAATCAGGCTTGTTGTGCACTAATAAAGCCGAGAAATACAATTTCTGAGTTTATTTTTTATTGGTTGTATGGAAAAAGAAAAGAAATTGTATCGTTAGCATATGGTGGTGGACAACCAAATATTAGTCAAGACGTAGTAAAGAATTTAAGATTAGGTTTACCGCCTCTCCCGGAACAACGCTCCATCGCCACCTTCCTTGACCGCAAGAAAGAAGCCATTGACGGGCTCATCCAAAAGAAAGAGCAGCTCATCGAGCGGCTGAAAGAGAAACGGCAGGCGCTCATCACCAAGGCTGTTACCAAAGGTCTCGACCCCGATGTGCCGATGAAGGATTCGGGAATTGAGTGGTTAGGCGAGATACCGGAACATTGGGAGGTAAAAAGAATTTCACATCTTGCTAATAGCCAAACTGGATACCCTTTTAAAAGCTCAAACTACCAATATCCTGGTGAAAATGATGAACATAGTGTCAAA
Organism: Fodinibius sp.; assembly: GCA_041642075.1. GTDB lineage: Bacteria > Bacteroidota > Rhodothermia > Balneolales > Balneolaceae > Fodinibius. Next base: position 3,910 of record JBEPXF010000140.1, on the reverse strand, counting down.
GTGGTAAGGGGGGGACAATGTTACGACTGAGAAATTGAGATGGCGCGATAAAACAAGATACTGGCCGAGATTGCCAAAAAAATTAAAAAAGTATGTTTTACAGGAAGATGATATAGTAATAGGCATGGACGGATCAAAAGTAGGAAAAAATTATGCTTTAGTTCCTAAAACAAACATTCCGCTATTATTAGCACAAAGAGTAGATCGTTTACGGGCACATAAAGAAGTTATGCCAAAATTCATTTACTATCATATCATTAATGGTAATTTCTTGTACCATGCTGATACCGTAAAAACAGATCCTGCAGTACCACATATTTCAGAAAAAGATATCAGAGATTATAAAATTTCTATCCCAGATAAATCTGAACAAAAAGATATTGTAGAATATTTAGATCAAGAAACGGATAGAATACATTCATTAATTGATAGTGAGTTTGAATTAATAGAAAAACTAAAAGAATACCGCCAGTCCCTTATATCCGCAGCGGTAACGGGTAAGATCGATGTACGCGATGAAGTAGAAGAATTAGAAGAGATTAGAAAGGATGAGCTGGAAACAGCTATTTTGATAATTATGTATACCATCGACGAATATTACAGGCGGCAGGTTTATTTTGGTCGCCTGATGGTAGTGAAAACGTATTTTTTGCTTCATTATATTTTGCAGCTTCAAAATATTCCAGTTTCTTTTGGACGTCATAAAAACGGCCCCTATGATGAAGAATTTTGGGAGTTAGTTGAGGATATTTTGACTCAGAGAAAATGGGTGGAGATACCGTCGTCTGAAAATAAAGACTCGAAGATAGACTTTATTCCCAATCGCACGATAGACTATAAGGAGAAACTTGAACAGAGATTAGGTAAGGATCTGAGTAAAGTTAAAAATATTATTGGCGTTATGGCCCGTAATGATTCTAAGAATTCAGAAATATTGGCGACAGTATATGCTGCCTGGAATGATTTGATAAAATTTGATATAGAACCGACGGAAGATGATCAGTTTGCCGAGAATTACTTTGCTAAGAATGTAAAACAGACTAAGCTATACTCCATCCTGGAGCCGGTGGCCGACCGCTTTAACGAGCTTGGAGAAGATGAGCAGCGCGACTTTTATCGCAAGCTTCGCAAATACGTCCGCACCTATTCCTTTCTGTCCCAAATACTCCCATTTGATGACGTACCGATGGAGAAGTTCTACGCCTTTGGCAAGTACCTGCTCCGCTTAATCTCACTTGAGGAGTCCAAGCTGCCGCGCGAAGTTCTCCAAGAAGTGGATATGGATTCTTACCGTATTCAACGCATGTATAAAGGACAAATTGACCTTAAGCGCGGAGGTGGGGAGCTGCAATCAAGTCAGTTAGATGGCGAAACGTCCGGAAGCGAGGAAGCCGAAGAATCCCTGTCCGAAATTATTCGCGTAATTAACGACCGCTACGGCACCGACTTTAGCGAAGATGATAAAGTCTTTACGGCCTTCCGTGATCGTCTGTATAAAGATGAGGTCGTACAGAAAAGCGCCGAAGCCAATACCAAAGAAAATGCGAAGATCACCTTCGAGGATAAGGCACGAGAACATGCCCGCGAGATGATTGATGAACATTTCGGCTTCTACAAGAAGTTTAATGACGATGATGATTTTCGAGAAGCCTTAGTTCACATGCTGTTCAACGATTTTCAAAGCTGGATGCAGGAGAAGGGAGCTTAATATTCAGAATTCAAAATATATTTCAGACTTTCCTGAAAATTAGTTAGGATAGTAATATTATTAACAAAACTTATTTTTATAAGCCCAGAGAGTTTTCAGAAACCTTCGAATGCCATTGAATACGCTCACTATCAGCTCTGGGGGGAATTAATATCCCTAACTGTAATTATGTTCAGTATAATCCTTAATATCGCATAGAGGTATGCCCCATTATCCTCATATGTTTATTTATTGGTGGTTTTTTATTTCACGCGCAGGCCGAAATATATACTCATGAACCCTAAGTAAACCCTAAACTTGTTTAATAAGTTAATAAATTAATATAATTAAGTAGTTAAGTATATCTATAGCAATAGATTAAAGGTATTTAGAAATTAATTAGTCTTAATAATTATGAGTTATAAGGTAACAATTCGAGATATTCAGCAAGTCACTCACGATGTCAAACAGTTTAAGGTCGACAAACCCGATGGGTTTGAGTTTATCCCCGGGCAGGCTACGGAAGTATCGATTGATGAGCCGGACTGGAGAGAGGAAAAGCGCCCTTTTACATTTACAAGCCTGAACGGTGAGCCTGATTTAGAATTCGTAATAAAGATTTATGACGATCATAATGGAGTAACTCAAAAGCTGGATACCCTGAATATCGGAAATCAACTGATTATTGGTGATCCATGGGGAACCATTCAGTACAAGGGACCCGGCGTCTTTTTAGCTGGCGGTGCGGGCGTCACTCCGTTTATTGCTATCCTGCGGCGATTGGCCCGCGAGGAAAAAATTGAGGGAAATCAGCTTATTTTCTCCAACAAAACGGGAAAAGATATTATCCTTAAAGATGAATTTGAGGCGATGCTGGGAGAAGATTTTATCAATGTAATTACTGATGAGCCAACCGATGAACATATCTATCTGGATGGATTTATTGACAAGTCATTTCTGGAAGAGCAGATTGACGATTTTGATCAGCCTTTCTATGTGTGCGGACCCATGCCCTTTAATGAGGCAATGATAGAATATCTGAAAGAGCTGGGAGCTGAACCCGATGCGTTGGTCTTTGAGGAGTAATTAGTAATATACCCCTTTATTACTCTAGCGGTCAGACTTTTTATGGTTTTAGATAAAGTTTGAGCCGCGTGTCATCCCGGCCCCCGATCCGAAATCTTGTAATGCTTGCTAACGTAGATAATATTTTTAAGTGGATTACGCTATGGTTTCTTGCGAGATCCTGAACCGTGTTCAGGATGACACAGGACTGTTTTTTAGCCGTTAAACACTTTTACAACCTTAACATAGGATTACTATAAATAAATATGAGCGATTTGAAACTAAGCGGGGTATCAGAAACATTACTTATCCCATTGATGGGGCGAGCTTTGGAAACGAAAAAGGCTGACGGGATTCTAAAGGATAAGAAATCGGTAGAAGTTTTTGAGTCATTGGATTATGATTTTGAAAAATTTCTCGATCCCGATTCGAAGCGGAGCATGCTGCGCACCACAATTCGAACGACTATTATTGATCATCTGGTGGAAAGTATTCTGGAAAAGCATCCCTCCATTACGATTGTAGAGCTGGGCTGTGGGCTTAATTCAAGATTTGAACGATTGGATAATGGTAAAGTTCGCTGGTACGACCTAGATGTGCCTGAAGTCTATGAAGTGTGGAAGCAATTTTTTGTAGAAACAGACAGGCGTACATTTCTCCCTTTTTCTGCCTTTGATAAGAAATGGATAACAAAAGTTAAGAAGGAAAGTAAAGGCCCCTGGCTATTTATTTCTGAGGCATCTGTTATCTACTTTCCGGATGAGAAGGTCCAGAAACTATTTCAGTCGCTGTGCGATCACTTTACCGGGAGTTATTATTTATTTGACAGCGCAGAGCCTGCTTTTTTAGAAAGTCTGGAAAAGGATAATGATGCGCTAAAATACTGTGATGCCAAAATAACATGGTCAATCGAGGATATTTATCATCTAAAAAAAAGATTTCCGTCAATTGATGTGCTTAAAATAATAGATCTGGAGAGCGCTGATCATGAATATCGGTCGCTTTACCCCACCGATTTCCGAAAAACAGTAGATGGCTATCAACTCAATTTGATTAGTTTATAACCTTAAATTATTTGTAATCAGTCTAAATTTTTTTGCAAATTAATTGAATGAATGCTGTTACCTACGATTTACTTGTGAGGAAAATAATAAAAAT
>JBEPXF010000139.1:0-7958 GCA_041642075.1 Fodinibius sp. | reverse complement strand
AGAACCTGTATGTAATCAATATCTTTTGGACTTAACATGCTGTTTACCTGGGAATAAGAACGACCCACGGCAGTACCGTCAATCACATAAAGAGGTGAAACGTCCAAATTAAAGGAATTAACTCCCCGTACGATTACTCTGACATTATTACCGGAGCCTGAGACATTAACTCCCGGAACGCGATAAAGGAAGTCTGCTAGACTATGGAAGTTGTTATACTCTTCAGAAACGCTCCCTCTCGGATTTTCCTTTTTCTCCGACTCCGCAACTGATCCTGTAGAAGAACAGCCAGCGAATAAAAGTACTGTTGCTAGGATGGGTAAAAAAATTATTCTCTTCATATATACCCCATTTTACCCTCATTAGCTAAATCTACTGAGGGTGTTAAAAGTTTAAGGAGTAATGCATATTAGTATGCTAATCAAAAGCGTATCCAAATACAATAAATACTTTCAAAAAAGTTAATTTCTAACCTTCCTTATGGAGGGCTACTTTTTTTACACAAAGTCTTTATGACGCTGATCTATAGTAATTATTTGAAACTCTTTTTTAAATCTTAATAGTCGTATAGCCATTTATTTCTATCAATTGTATTTATTCTCTCCAGCCACAAAGTTTATATTTATATATAACCTAAATTCAAGTGACTCTAATCACTTTCGGTAATCATGCCGTCAGCGTCAATCCGGAATTCCTTATACTCAGTATTGTGTTGTTCGATAGGATATTCAATATCACGTTCGGTATTGGCAGTAATCATAAGGGCACTTCCCCCCCGGATTACCTCGATATTGGTAAAAATATATTCCTTTAAATTGTCGCGGTAATTACCTATCGTTTGGAAGTTAAGCAACTGATCCCCTTCATATGTTGCGGATATAAGTTCCCAATCCCGGTACATTGATTCACGGGTGCGAATTATCCACTTGATATCAAGTTCTCCGAAAGTACTTTCACCCAAAAGCAACAAATCATAGGGAATTTCTTCATCATTACTTATACAATTTTCCAGACTTTCTATTACCTCTTCATTAATAACCGTGGAGTCCGCTTCAAAAGGAATGGTAAGTTGGCGGGTGGATTCACATTCCGCTGCGTTTTCCAGATAGTCCACTAACCCAGAAGGTCTACCGGCATTACTGTCAAACTCCTGCCGGGCACTTTCGTTAAAACTGTTAAACTCTTCAGAACTTGTAAACTGCTCATTCACGGTGGCCTCATCTTCATTATCCGAGCCACAGCCGGTTATGAACGAGAGACAAAGAATAACAAGCCCGATAACAATAGCATATTTTTGCATAATGATCCTGCTTTTATGAGATCCTTACAACAAAGGTGTTTTACCTTTTTACCGAGTAAGAATTTTGGATAACATTTACTCTTCCGCTTCTTCCAACTCTTCGGGTTGTCCGTAATTACGCATTACGTAATTATCAAGTATTTCACGAAACTCTTCTGCAATATGATCGCCACGCAGCGTACTGTGATGCTCCCCATCCATATAGACTGGTGCCTTTGGTTCTTCAAAGGTGCCGGGCAGCGATATCCCAATGTTGGCATTCCTCGACTCTCCGGGTCCATTTACCACGCATCCCATAACAGCAACATTCATATCTTCCACACCCGGATACGTCTCGCGCCACACGGGCATCATCTCGCGCAAATACTCCTGAATCTCCTCAGCCAGTTCCTGGAAATATGTGCTGTTTGTCCGCCCGCAGCCCGGACAGGCCGTTACCTGTGGCACGAAACTACGAATACCCAGCGATTGCAGTACCTGCTGACAAATACGTACCTCCTCTGCCCTGTCACCATTGGGTTTAGGCGTTAGTGATACGCGGATGGTGTCCCCTATCCCCTGCTGAAGCAGTACCGAAAGCGCCGCCGTACTGGCCACCGTTCCTTTCATGCCCATGCCCGCTTCCGTAAGTCCCACATGAAGCGGATAATCCAGCAGCTCTGCAATGCGTTCATAGACGTGAACCACATCCTGCACATGCGACATCTTACAGCTGATGATAATCTTATTGGATGGCAGTCCCACACTTTCGGCTAGCTCCGCCGACCGGCGGGCGCTTTCCACCATAGTATCGAGCATAACCTGCTTGGAAGACTTCGGATTGGCAAGTTCACTGTTTTTATCCATCTTCTTGGCCAGCAGCTGTTGATCCAGCGATCCCCAGTTGACCCCTATGCGCACCGGCTTGTCATACTTGATTGCCTGTTCTACAATGGTGCAGAAATTCTCGTCGCGGGTTTTGGTGCCGGTATTTCCTGGATTAATACGAAATTTGGACAACGCCTTCGCCGCATCCGGATACTTCACTAACAGCTTATGACCGTTATAGTGAAAGTCGCCCACAATGGGCACGGTTACATCCTCGGCCAACAGCTTATCCTTGATATGGGGCACTGCCTGGGCGGCCTGATCGTTATTAACGGTAATACGGACTATCTCCGAGCCAGCCTGGTGCAAGTACTTAATCTGTTCGGCGGTCGCTTCTACGTCTGCGGTATCGGTATTGGTCATGGACTGTACCACCACCGGCGCACCACCACCAACCGGCACATCACCCACCATTACCTGTATCGATTTACGGCGTATTATATGAGACATGTTGATATTGCGTTATTCTTTATCTTAACAGTTAAAGCAGGCGTATCTTCTCATTCTTCTATCTCTATGGATTTATTAAAATACGCTGGTGCTGTAGGTAACTGTAATATATTGTTCAAAATTCTGAATCAGTAGCAAAAAGACAAACCCAGCAGTTATTTCTACTTTGTAAACGTCACCGGATGCTGCTCCATTCAAATATTTATTCCTTATTACTGAGTTCAAAAAGTTTTTTCTTCTCCTCCTTGGTCAGACCATCATATCCTTTTTCGGCAATCTTCTCAAGGATGGTATCGAGCTCATCCTGTTCGGTTTCATCAATAATCTCCACATCCGAAACCGCATGCATATTCTTATTCCGGGGCCTCGATTGACTTTCCTCATACGTGCCCTTCAGCCGGTACCAAAGATGTTCAATCGGCAAAATCCATTTACTCAGATCGTAGCCCTGCTGCACCCTTTTCATCATCAGGTAACCAATTCCTGCACCGGCCAGGTGTACGATACGTGCCGTACCGTCGGCTGAGCCCAGCAGCAACATATCCAGGGCTATCAGTCCCGCTACCACATACCGCGCCTGTATAGGCGGTAGCAGCAACAACATGATCGGCATAGTGGGGAAAAGCATGGCAAAAGAAACCATGATACCGTACACGGCTCCGGACGCCCCGATAACCGGATTATAGCCCAATAAAGGAGCCGCAACTACATCCAGCAGTGCCCCGCCAAGTCCGGCGGCAAGATAGATAACGCTAAAAGTTCGGGGACCCAAATGCTCTTCAACTGCACGGCCCATCCACCAAAGCCAAAGCATATTGAATATCAGGTGGAAGGCACCCCCGTGTAAAAACATGTAGGTAAACATCCGCCACGGTTGGAACAAGGCTGTCTGCCATTCGGGATAAAAAGCAAAGGTTTGGATAAGGGCATTGCTGTATTGCGAACTGAAAATACCCAGCAGCACCTGCAATACAAAGACGGCCACATTGAGGGTAATAAGCGTACGGATGGCTACGGGTAGTGCCCGGTATCCCCGCTTAAAAGAGTCACTAAACGATTCGTTGTACATTCCTTGCATCTTGGTTACCTACCTGCGGTGCTGTGCTGTATGAAGTTACGAATTACATAATTCATAAGTTAATAATTAGAACGTTCACCCTTTAGTCCCCAGTATTTGATCAGGATAAAGCCGACCAGCATACCACCCAGGTGGGCGAAGTGTGCAACACCCGAATTGGAGCGAGTCAATCCGCTGATGAGCTCAATGACCCCAAAGCCCGCTACAAAATACTTTGCTTTTATCGGGATAGGTGGAAACAGCAACATAATGGGCCGATCCGGAAACATCATTCCGAACGCCAGCAGGATACCGTATACCGCACCAGAAGCCCCCAACGTAGGTACGCCTCCCGGACCTATAACCATGTGAAGGATGGCTGCGCCTATACCCGTCAAGAAATAATAGACGGTGAAACGCTGGGTGCCCCAGTAATTTTCAATAGCCTGACCAAACATCCAGAGTGCAAAGAGATTAAAGAAAATATGTCCCAGTCCCGCATGCAAAAACATATAGCTTATTAGCTGCCAGAAGCCAAAACGACCCGACTCCAGGGGCCAGAGAGCACCATATTCAAACAGCATCTGACCAATTATTGGGGTATTCAGCCCCACAAAAGCCAATACGTTTATAATAAGCAGATGCTTAACGGCCGGGGGGAAAATGGAAAATTGTGTATTCGGTTGATAGTTCGAAGACTGATAATTCAAGAATAATAGCGTTTGTTGGTATTTTCTTTCATCGGAATATACAGTTCCTGACGTTCAAATCGAACTGTTTCAAAAAGGGAATCATTCCCTGCTAAAAAACATATACGCAGATAAGGCACAAATGTTCTACCGTTACATATTTTCCTGCCGGATACCCAAAAGATTTAGGTACGATCTTATTAATTTACAATTACGGAATTTGATTTGTATCATTATATAGTTATCCCATGTAAAACCCGCCTCAATATGATTAAACGTAATTTAGCACTCTTGCATTTTACTATTAGATCGGATTTGGCAGATGAACCACTTCGTGAAGGACCACATCAGGCTGTTTACAAATACCTGAAGACAGTTATAAAGTATAAAGAGCTGGATAATTTAGAGGTAGCAGCTATAGATAAAGAGAATAATTCTTCACTTGATTCAATGCCCATTGATAAATGGCTTCAATGGTGGGAGTTCCTTGTCTTACCGGTTTTATTTGAAAGCGATTTTAATGATGACCTGATGATTGAATATCCTGATGTTGAGACAGAACTCACGGAACTTTAAAACCAAGAAGCCTGCTAAGACGATGAGCTATAACTCCAAATCGTTATTGAAATGAACAAGATGCAGTAAGTATATGGCAGAAGCTGTATTGACTCCACTTGAGGCCATTAAAACTGCTACCTTAAATGCTTCGCGGTATTTTGGTAAAGTTTCTGTAATAGGCACCGTCGGGGAAGTCAACCATACTTAAATGGGACAGTTAGAAGCTAATCTGCTTAAGTATATTGAGAATACCAATCTTATTCGGGCGTTCATCGCCTAAAAACGCCTTTACAACCGGTCCTATCTTAATCAACTTCTTAAGTTGAGGAGATAAATCATCAGACAAAAAAGTAATAATGAGAAGTCTGGCAGCATAAACACCTACCTAAACTTGGATGCACCCTGCCATTACTTGCCTATTTTGTTTTTTGCGCCAAATAGTAAAACAGAAATTGAATTACACATTTATACGTGCGCCGGTTATGTACAGCCTACGTTACTACGCTACTTTGGCGTAGTAAACGGCAATGCCATTATAGGGCTAACAAAGGTTCTCGTTCAATAATAACTTCAATTTCTTCACTTTTATCCTCATTATTTTTGGGATAACGTTAATAAAACTTACGAACGAAGTAAGGATATCCTCTATAGCATTGGTGATATGCCAATGTTTGCGTTTATTGTAAGTGCCATATTCAGAAAATCTGATATCGGGTTAAAGGAGGTGAATCTTATGGCCAAACTAAAGAAAAAAGTACTTTCCGTTCTATACTCCATAAAACACAGACTATCCATGTCAAAGTTGTGGCACGGAAAGAAGCTTGGTTTTATCCGTTCGGTGATGATTATGCCATACCAGGGCTTTGGCAACGGGAAAGAATTGTTTTTCCTTGGAAGAGTACTGAACGACAGGGGAATCGGCAATTCGCAGTTGGAAGACAGCAGGTGGCGAAACTTCAAAAGGATGTACAAGCGCTTCATGACATGGGAAATTCCGGGAGCAAGAGTGAGAGCATCTTTTGATGACATTACAAAATCAACGACCACCGACGAGGAAGGATATTTTGAATTCAGGATGGAACTCCCTCTGCCTATAAAAGCTCAAAATCCATGGCATAAAATTCGTATAGAGCTGGTAAATAAGGAGGTTAAAAACCAAAAACCTCCGGTGGCATATAGCAATGTATTTGTTCCCTCGGAGAATGTGGAGTTCGGAGTTATTTCTGATATCGATGATACCATTGTCCCTACGGGAGCAACTAGTCTGTGGGAAATGCTGAAAACCACGTTCCTGGGCAATGCCCAAACACGGATTCCTTTTCCCGGAGTAGCTGCGTTTTATCAGGCAATGTCTAAAGGACTAGTGGGAAAAGAAAACAATCCTTTCTTCTATGTCTCAAGCTCTCCCTTGAATTTATACGATTTTCTGTGGGAATTAATAAATATTCATAATCTTCCACAAGGACCGTTGATGTTAAGAGATATAGGATTGTCTCGAAAGCATTTTTTGGTGGGCAGCCACACAGAACATAAGCTTGTTCAAATTGAAAGGATATTCGACATCATCCGAGACATTCCTTTTATTTTGATCAGTGATTCAGGCCAGCATGATGCCGAAATTTACCTGCAGGTAATCAGGGATTTCCCCGGCAGGGTCAAAATGGTTTATATTCGTGATGTTGATCCAGCCAGTCATAAAAAGGTGCTAAAAGTCGCCGAGGAAATCCGAAAGCTAGGTGTTGAAATGATGCTGGTCACTGATACGATTGAAGCCGCTCGCCATGCGGTTTCTAAAGAGTGGATTTTGGAAGAAGACATCGCCCATATTGTTGAAGAAAAGAAGGAGGATGAAGGTATGACGGAATCCTTGATTTAGATGACAGAGAATTATTTTGTACAGAAGTTGGGAAATTTAGATAAACGCATTGAAAACGATTAACAGACGAAGTCAGAACCACTAACCTTCGTTAAGTATAATACGGGGTGAAACGCTAAAACTTAGCTTTTGGCCTTTTGCAAACTTTCGTTCTGAGAGATAATAACTCGTTCAGGCCCGCCCTCTCCTGCCACTCTTGGTTATGAAACTCATCTTTCGTTAGTTATTTATTCAACGATAATCCGTGTGCCGGTTTTACGCCATATCATTATATCATCTTGCAAAGATCTAAATTCTTATATATTCTGTAGTAAAGTTAGTTAGAGAGGGAGTATCATGTCCTTTTTCAAGAATAGGACAGCAATATTAAGAAATGCGGGATATACATTATTAGGGATATTCATCCTATTTATAGGGGTAGGTTACACCACAGCCGAATACGCTCTTCAAAAAAAATACGACCTAACACTATCCTCTCCGCCTATATCAACTGACTCCACAACAATTAATCATGGAAAGCGCATGACCAATGTATTGGGATGTGTACAATGTCACGGAAACCATTTTGAGGGTGAGCTTGTCCATGAGGGAGAAGACGACCCTTTTGTCGGGGGTGTTTATTCAACAAATTTATCGGCTGTCATGGCCCAATATTCTGCCTCTGATCTGGAAAAAGCTATTCGCTTTGGTATAAAAATTGACAGTACAGCTATCTGGGTTGGAATGCCAAGCCGGTACTATTACCACCTCAGCGAAGATGATACTAAGGCCATAGTCAGTTATTTGAAAAGTGTACCCCCTGTAGATAATCCAGGAATACCTGAAAATAATTTGACTGTCAAATTTCCTGGAAAGATTATGGGCGGCTGGCAATATATACTCAGTGGAGGTAAAGGACTTCTGGCACCCTCAAGTACCGATACGGCCAAACCACGTCTGGCGGCATCTGCCACCGATAATATTATTGATAGGGGTAAGTATTGGACTACCCTAACCTGTTCCAACTGCCATGGTGCAGACTTTAGCGGAGATGATGGTTACTGGAATTCTCCGGACCTTGCTATAACAAGTGCCTACACTTTTGAACAGTTTCGAAAGCTGATGAAGACCGGTGAGGCGTTAGGCGGTCGTGATCTGGGATATATGTCTGAGGTGGCCCAA
>JBEPXF010000138.1:0-8096 GCA_041642075.1 Fodinibius sp. | reverse complement strand
GTCCATATTACGCCCAAACCCAATCCCTCCATCCCCATCATAGTTTCTTCCTGGTAGAGTTTTTTTAAGCCGGCATAACCGAAAATAAAGCTAAAAGTAGTCATAGAAATCCAATGTATTACCTGTGTTAATAAAGGCATTAATCTTTAGTTTTAAATATTAATTGTAAATGAGGGACAAAACTAAAAGAATGGAAGTATGCGTAGAAGAGCTTACAAATTTTATTACCCTTGACAATTTTGTAAGTATTGAGCTTCTTTGCTTAAAAAGGCAATTTAACTATTTGTCAAGAAATAAACGAACGGTTTATACCTCATTGTTGATTATACTTTAGATCAATCAACTTTAGATTGATCTAAGAACGGTACGAGAAAACGAACCTCCACAAACTGGATAAACGAAGTGCGGCTCAAGAAAACCTGCGGCATGGCCTACACTCTAAATCTGATCGGCAACCAGTGGAAAGGGAGTATCCTCTGGGTATTGATTAAAGATGAACGATTGCGGTTCAGTCAGCTACGGGACCTGCTGACCAGCATATCCGAACGTATGCTGACCAAACTAGCTACATGAGCTGGAGGAAGATCAGCTTGTTAATCGCATTGTGCACCCGGAAGTACCACCGCCCGTGGAGTATGATCTTACCCAGCTAGGCCATTCTATGGAATCGATCCTCATGTCTATAGTGATCGTACGTAATTCGTTCCGGTTCTTTTATTTCGGTATACACTATATGATTGGGATAGTCGGTTCCATCCGGACCATGCATGGTTAAAATCCAGTCACCTCCGACTTCAAAGTTTATTTCCCCGGTGGTGGTCGTGAAGCCATCGGATCTCCACCATTGTCCGATCTTTTCCGGAGTAGTGAAGGCATCAAATACGAATTTCCTCGACGCATCAAATTCGCTGCTTATTTGAATATCCCTGTCTTTAGCATCCATAAATGTTAGCTTTTTGCATTATTGGTTTCCTCCGGTATTCTGGTTTAACTACAAATCATGCGGAGGGATTTTTTTTTAGTTAGGTGCTTGCATTGCAATAAATATGCGTTACTTTGGCAGATGCAGTTGCTTTCATGATATCTAGCGGAAATACTTTAATGATGATTCTGTTTAAGGCTTCTGCAATTCGGCAAGGTACTCATCCAGGCGCTCCATCGAGCTACCTATGCCTTCGACCACACCTATTCCGACCACTTTTTCGCGTGTTTTCGGGGTATCAAAAAGAGTAGTACCGACGTACCGGGTATTGCCTTCATGCTTAAAAAGATCTACTGTAACCATCATTCCGGGCATCTCTTCGTTGATGTTGCCCTCCGCCTCCGAAAAATTATCCTGATACACAATTTTCCGGGGTTTGTCGATTTCCTTGTAGAAAGCCAGTCCCAATGACTCATCCCCCTCATTCGGACCGCGAAGACAAAAATGCCATTGACCGCCTTCTCAAAAACCATCCTGCATTCCTCCATCGGCCACTCTCTGGATCCCCACCAGTGTTCCAGTTGCTCACAGCTCGACCACATTTCAAACATCAATTCGGGAGGAGCATCAAAATCCTGATTAGAATAAGCTTGTTTCCTTCCGTCTTTACATCCATCTTATTTTTCATCCCCATTGTCGTTTTCCTTTTTTGATTGGATTTTATTCAGATAGCTGTCCAATCGATCAAAACTCTCCTCAAAAAACTGTCGGTATTGCTCCATCCACTCGTCTATATCTTTCAGTGGCTCCGGATGCAACTTGCAAGGATGGTACTGTTCCTGCCAGCTTCGCTCAACCAGGTTTGCTTTTTCCAGCACCTTGAGATGCTTGGTAACGGCCGGCATCTTTATTTTAAACGGATCGGCAAGTGCTAAGGAAGTTGTACTTTATTAATCGTTTGGTATATATCTGGATATTTAACCTAATGGTGAAATAAAAACTAATGTTATATTCCACAATATTTTTTCTTTAAATTTGGGATGGCCTATCTAGTTATGAGGGACTAAAACGTTTGAGTTGCAAAATAATATACAAGGTGTATCTTATGGGTACTTTATGGACTAATCTGAATTAACCTAAAAACATTATAATGAAATCTTTCGTCCCTTTTTTGTTAGTGGTCCCTGTCCTTCTTATACTTTCGGCTTATTCAAATGAACAACCCAAAGAACAGAAAGTTGAAAGTCAGTCCACTAACATGCTACAACATACCGTATACTTTTACCTAAACTCTGATGTAACCTCTGAGGAAAAAGAGCAATTTGAGAAAGGATTGGAGGAGCTTCTTGAGATATCTGCAATTCATAAGTCAGAACTGGGCGTCCCTGCCGCTACTGAAGAACGGGATGTAACCGACCATGGATACGCCTACGCTATTTACACTTGGTTCGAAACTATGGAAGATTACAAGGAATATGCTGAACATCCTGATCACCTCGAATTTATTGATAAGTACAGTGGACTATGGGCAGATGTGAAGGTATATGATGCAGATATTATTTCTTCCAACTGATATTTATATAAGTCATACGCTTTAGTTTCAACTAGCATCTTCATAATGCCGTTAACGGAAGTTTTATTCCCATGGATAATAATATGGTAGATCGTTGACCTCCTCCCTAAAAACTGGTCCATTCTAAAATAGAGTTTTCGGGCAATATCGCTACCTTAACTCAAATCAATATTGCCATGAAAAAATCAAAATTTACCGAATCTCAGATTGTCTTTGCGCTCCACCAGGCCGAGACGGGAACCCGGGTTGGGGAAGTCTGCCGCAAGATGGGCATCAGCGAGGCGACCTTCTATAACTGGAAGAAAAAGTTTGGTGGGCTGGACACCTCTGAGCTGCGCCGCCTGCGCCAGCTTGAGGAGGAGAACGCGCGGCTGAAGAAGTTGGTGGCCGACCTGTCGCTGGACAAACATATGCTCCAGGAAGTGACTCAAAAAAAAGCTATGAGGCCGGCCCGCCGCCGCGAGCTGGCCCGGTGGCTGGTCGAGCAGTACCGGGTGTCGGAGCGTCGCGCAGGTAACGCTGCTGGCCCGATCCACATTTCGTTACCAGCCGGTCGAGCGGTGCGACGAACCCCTTCGGGCCCGGATTCGCGAAATTGCCCTTGCGCGGGTGCGCTACGGATTCTGGCGCATCTACGTGTTGCTTCGCCGGGAAGGATGGATAGTGAATCACAAGCGCGTATACCGGCTCTACAAGCTGGAGGGGCTTAATTTGCGAAACAAACGTCCACGCCGGAGTCGGGCGGCCGCGCACCGCCTGGATCGTCCCTTCCTCAGCAGGCCACACCAGCTATGGAGCATGGATTTTGTGGCCGATCAGCTCTTCGACGGGCGGCGGCTGCGAGCCTTAACTGTAGTGGATAATTATAGTCGCAAGTGCCTGGCCATCCATGTTGACTCTTCGATCAAAGGCGCAGATGTAACCAGGGTCATGGAACAGATTTCCTGTCGGTTCGGCCAGCCGCCCATGCGGATCCAAGTCGACAACGGCAGTGAATTTATCTCCAAGGCACTGGACCAGTGGGCCTACGACAACGGGGTGACGCTGGACTTCTCCCGGCCCGGAAAACCTACCGACAACCCGTACATTGAGTCTTTCAATGGAAGCTTCCGTGATGAGTGTTTGAACCTGCCACTGGTTTTTATCCTTGGAAGATGCTCGCGGGAAGATTGAGGCCTGGAGAAGCGAATATAACTCCTTCCGGCCGCACGGCTCACTAGGAGATGTAACGCCGAATGAGTACATTCAGAAACATCACATAACGCCCGATTCTCTACTTATGACTGGGTGAATTACGGGGAGGGGGTCACTGCAGAGCCCGAAGGTCACGATAAACTGTACCGATGCTTATATGGTACCGGTCGGACAGCTCATCCACCGTTACTCGCAGGCACCCCTGAAGGTAAATAATAATTGCTGTAAGCCGATCGATACGATTCATGAGCAAACAATTAAACTAGTGAAAAAACTAAATAGATATTCTTACAAGTTATCTATGATTCCGTACAATTTATATTACATAAAATTTCATTTCCACAGATAAAATTTATTGAAATCCCCATATTATTCCGTATATTTGGAGCCTTGATTTAGGCCAGTATTACTGGTGACATTAGTACATTTATTGTCCGAAGAGATGCACTGCTTTCATAAGCAGATTTTGCATCGCTTAAATAGTTATGGAGCTTGTAGCTCAGTTGGTTAGAGCGCCAGGTTGTGGCCCTGGAGGCCGTGGGTTCAAATCCCATCAGGCTCCCTTTTCTCA
Source organism: Fodinibius sp. (assembly GCA_041642075.1). Lineage (GTDB taxonomy): Bacteria > Bacteroidota > Rhodothermia > Balneolales > Balneolaceae > Fodinibius. The sequence goes on along the minus strand of JBEPXF010000138.1, from coordinate 3,836 downwards.
TATTAGAGTGCTTGTAATAGAGTGAAAATTATTGTATTCTCTGGCACTTAAATTAGCTTTACTGAACAGTTGTTCGGTGAGGCTTTTTTACTGAATATTTGCCGCGTTCGTCTAGGGGTTTAGGACGCCGCCCTTTCACGGCGGTAGCACGGGTTCGAATCCCGTACGCGGTACCATAGCCCTTGTAACCTGCTAATCGGTAGATACAAGGGCTTTTCTATTTTATCCTTTTAAAAATCGAAAAGGGGAAGAGTTGCTCCCCTTAGAATCGCCCTCCTTCTATTTATTTTAATTTTTAAATTCATTATTAGCTTCAATCCAATATCCATCGGGATCAGTAAAAAATATTTGCCTTATGCCATCCGGACGTATATTGATCTCTCCCTCTTTGCCTTCGGAATCAAAATACACTAATCCATTAGAACTGATTCTCTCAATAAAAGCATCCAGATCCTCTACGCTAAAACAAAAGTGAGTACTTCTATTATGAGAGGTTCTATGATCAGCTGCTTTGATAACATGAAGCTGGGCCCCACCCAGATCAAACCAGGCATGACGCCCCTCTTTAAAAGGTTCCGGTATTTGTCTAAGACCCAGAACATCCCTGTAGAATGCTTCACTTTCTGACAAATCAGTCACTGCAATAGCAATGTGATTTATATTTGACTTAATAGGTCGATTTTTATTTTTGTCAGATAATTTCACCATAGTTACCCAAAAATGTTATTCGGTTATTTTTTATTTCAATTATAAAATGAACCTTTTCACAGTTACATTCAGTACATAAATACTTTCTTCATCTATTAGACTTAAATAAAAGAATAAAATTCTTCTTTTGGAGAAACTTTTTAGTACTTATAACTATAAGTCTAATTCTAATTGAAAGAGAAAATACAATTCCCAGTTTGGAGTAAATAAAAAAGGTGACCTGAAATTCAGGTCACCTTCTACATATAAATTATATGTTACTTGAAGTTATTTAACCGTGAGTACACCCGTCATACCGGCTGCATAGTGTCCCGGGAATGAACAGATATATTCATAATCCCCCTTCTCATCGGGAACGGTAAATGTTACCTCTACGGTTTCACCCCCGCCTGCCATGCCTGTTGCAGCAATAATCTGATCTTCATAGTCAGGAGCCAAATACTCGTTATCCCGAGCTCGTGCAGAAGCATTCGCAAAAGCATCCACATCTGTATCTTTATCTAAGATAGCAACATTGTGAGCCATTGCCTGTTTAGGCATCTGACTTTTGGTAGTCAGTTTAATAGTGATTTCTTCACCCGGGGTAGCTTCAATCGTTGTTACATCAAACTTCATGTTATCAGTTCCGATGATCTCTATTGTTCTTTGGGCCATTGCCGAAGAAATAACTCCGGTGAATAAAACGGCCAGTATTAGTGTAATTTTTGTTAGTGATTTCATAATTAATAGGTCCTCGTTAGGATTTATTTGTATTTGTTTTTTATTGTTTAGTTAAATGATTCGCTTTTATTTAAATATCTTTAGTACAGCTTTTGGAATACCTTCATCAGGATAGTCTGGGACAGCATCGACAGAGCCTGCAATAATGCGTCCTGCGTGTCCCATTCGTTCGTGGGGCAGACAGAAATAATCGTACACTCCGGCTAAGGAAATATCTAAAAACCAACTGTCACCACTCTCCAGTAATCCAGAATCAAAAGATTCCGCTGATTCGGGCATTCGAAGAGGTCTTCGGTTATCGGGATGATAAGAAGTCACTGTATGCAATCCTTCTCGTACTACAAATTCAATAACATCGCCCGGATTAACTTTTGCCACAGCCGGAACAAACCGTGGGTTTTCACTTGTCCCTTTGACCTCCACCCTAACCGTATCTATATAAATGTGTTGAGGCTGGTTGGCAAATACTTCTGTGCTAATCCATAAACAGCTGAAAAGAAATAATATTGCTGAATACTTCATCGCTATTTATTCTTATTAGTATTAATGATGGAATTAATAACAGCAGCCGCTTTTTCCATTGGTTGATTTAACCCTTCAACACGCTTTGCAATCTTTCCTTCTCCATCCAATACGGTTACAAGATTGGAATGTGCAAAGTGTCCATCGCTCTTTTTCGAATACTGTACTCCCAACATCATTGCAAGGCTGCGAACACTTGCATTTTCTGAGGTCATAAAGTGCCAGTCCGGAATATCCAACTGTTCATATTTCGCGTATTCATGTAATACCTCAGGCGTATCATTTTCAGTGTCAAAGCTTACCGCCAGAACATTAACTTCATCACGGACTGATTCATCCACACCGCTGTATAATCGCCAGGTATCTTGAATTAATATGGGACACACTTCCGTGCAGTTGCCATAAAACATTACTACAATTACAGGTTTGCCCTTAAAATCATCAAGTGTTACTGTATCGCCGCGGTGATTTGTCCACTCAGCATCTAGGTGATATAGTGAGTGTTCGGAATCCACTTCCCTAACATGCAGAGCATTATCTGAACTATGATTATGCTGGGCTGACAAGCTTGTTGCCGTGAGCAAAAGGATTACTATGAGATATAATTTCTTCATTACAAACTCGCTTTTTTATCTTCCATCGTTTCAACATCGTATGCACAGCGAAATCCTACAGTACTGTTAGTACTTTTCGGATTAAAACTCATGCGCGTGATATACCGGATAGAGGCTGCATAACTGTATGCATTACCAAGCTGCTGCATGCGTCCAACCGTACCGCAATCCAGCGAAAGATCATCAGCAACAACGGGCTTATAATCTTCAACCCATTCCATAATCAATCCAAACTGATCTTTAACACCGTGACGATTTTCAATGCCGGTAGAACCTACCGATCCAATATTTTCATTATCTACTGTGGAATACCAGCTCATTAACCTATCTGCAAATTCAGCGGCCTCCATGGAAGAATTAAAATCCATAAGCTGCGCCGAATATTCCCATTCATTAAGTGTGGGTAGACGTCCGCCTGTAGCTTGGCAATATGCATTAGCCGCATACCAGGAAACATTTGTCACAGGATAATCCGGGTTTACAACTTCATCAGTATTAGTACTTTCCCAGCTTTTCAAATATCCTTTGTAAGCAAATATGCTAGGAACGTTTTCAGGTTGCCAATCCTCATGATCTTGTAAAAATTCGTTGTATTGATGATTAGTAACAGCTGTGGTATCTAAATAAAATGAATCTACTCCGACCGGTTCGCCCTTTACCTCGGGCATGACCGAATGAAATGATCCCGACGGAACCAGCACCTGGGCTACTGCCTTATTCGGCAGGCTCATCATCACTACTGCCAGTGCAGCCAGTGTGATTGTTACAGGTGCTATGTTCGTCAGGATTTTCATTTCAACATTGACTAATAATTATATTTATCTGGTTATTTGAATACTTATTTATTACGTGGACCGGCTTTCAAGGTACCCGTTGCGCCCTTTTCAGCATCGGCGAATTCGTGATCTATCAGGATGTATTTTCCTTCTTCAGGCACGATAAAGTCTATAGTAGCAGAGCTGGAAGCACCTAACAATACGGTCTGCATTCCTCGCATTTCATTAAAGGGATGTCCTTCCATCCAAACTTTGTCAAATATGGCACCAATTACGTGGAAGCTCGATGTTCCGCTTGGACCGTTGTTTGATACGTGAAGACGAACACGATCTCCGGCATTAGCTTCCAGAGGCTGATCGTGCAAAATAGTTTGGTGTCCATTGAACACTACGTGTGAAGGATTTACATTTCGAGCCGCCTCATTATCATACTGAAACAGTTCACCGGCTCCTTTCTTCAGGTAGTATTCCGATTGTACTACTACAAATTCTTTAT
>JBEPXF010000137.1:0-8189 GCA_041642075.1 Fodinibius sp. | reverse complement strand
GATGAAGATAAATAATGAGCAGCTGAATAAGCTGCGTTCAATAATAAAAAAGAAAGGAGGACAAGAAGGTAATGCAGGTGATGAGTTAATAATGTATGACGAGATGTCCAGCCTTAACAATGAACTAGCGAATACGAAGCGAAAACTGATCAAAAAAACTACTGAGCTGGAACGTATCAATAAGCTTAAAGATCAAATGCTGGGGATGGCCGCCCATGATTTGCGCAATCCTCTCTCAGTTATTCAAAACTATGCTGATTTTTTGATGGAGGATATAAAAAAAGGAAGTGCTCGTAAAGAGCAGTACGAGCTGGCGAAAGAGATCAAAGATTCCAGCGAATATATGGTACAGATCGTTGAAGGGATGTTAGATATATCAGCAATAGAAAGTGGGAGCATTTCGCTGAACCGGGATGAGGTTGATTTAAACAAGCTCATTCAACGGGCGGTCTCTCTCAATAGACCCTCAGCGGAAAAGAAAAACATCCGCTTAGACATTAATCTATGTGGTGAGGGTTGTACCAAGACGATTGATTATCACAAATTTCAGCAGGTACTGAACAATTTAATTAGCAACGCTATTAAATATTCAGAAAAGGATACGACTACCACAGTTGGGGTTGAAAAAGATAAAACTGATGTAACTATCTACGTAGCTGATGAGGGACAGGGTATACCAGAAGAGGACCGGGATAAGTTGTTTCAGCCTTTTGCTAAGATTAACGTCGAAGCGACCGCCGGTGAAAAGAGTACGGGCCTGGGATTGGCCATCAGTAAAAAAATCGTTGAAGCCCACGGCGGCACTATTAATGTAGAAACAAAGATAGGTGAAGGATCTACCTTTTACGTGCATCTTCCTGGTTAATTTTTAGTATCAGTTCCTTTATTTAAGGAGCTCTTGCTGTAATTGGATGTTAAAAAGAAGAAAATTGCTATGCCCGACAAGAAGGTTAACAGCGAAATTACAATTAGATAGCCGGACGGACGGATAATGAAAAATGCAGCTATAAACTGGGTTGTTATAATAACATAAAGCATAATTGCTATAGCAATGCGGTTGATCTTGGTAATAAGATATGCCCCAAACGGAGCTCCAAGCATTACAAAGGGAATGCAAACCAACCAATAGTTGAATGCTTCGGCCTGCATGTCCCCAAGTAGAAAGATATGTAGCAGGGTACCGACGATTGCATTCGAGGTCATCAGTACTACTGAAGTAGGTGTAGCTATTTTCTCTGAAAGACCATACTTCAATGTCACAAATGAAAAGGTGCAAATATCAATACCATTTCCAAATATTGCACTCAGGATACCTCCGATTATCCCCACCAATATCAGTTCCAATTGCTGATAATTTGATAAGTCCGGCAGTAACATCCGAGTATCTCTTTGTCGTATATGGTTAATTACAAAAAGTGCGATTCCAAAGCTTAACCAAAACGAGACAAACATCATTTTAGCATAATCGGATGGAACCAGTGGGGCAATCCAAATGGTTCCAATAATAATTCCGGCTAGTCCCCCGAAGCCTGAAAGCAGAAGGTATGTTTTTTCAATAGTAATTCTCTTTGCGAGAATCCATAGAGTAGCCGCTGTCATTCCAATACTTTGAATAGCAAGACTAAAATTGCGGGCCACATCAGGGGAGATATTGAACATGAGTGTCATAACCGGATAGGCAATGGCCCCACCACCTTCGGAACTAGCGCCGGCAACAAACGAACCAAAGATCATGGTTACTGACATAAACCAGTTATCCCGGAATAAGCCCCATTCCTGCATCCATTGCATATAACCCAGCCAAAGGATATATGTTACAAGTACTGGTATGCCAAATATGAGTAATGTTCTTCGCTCAGGAAAATAGGTAGTGATATTCAACTGTTAGCTCCAAATACATATTGAGATTGAATTCATAATAAGTGATCTAATGAACTGTTTATCTTTTATCAATGCAAATATCACTTTTAGTAGACGTGATTTAATCTAATGGAAAATCAAATTTTACTACAAAATATGGGTATGTATCATCCGGAGATAAAATGACAAGAGTTGCGTACATGAAGTTAATTTATAGGTGTTAGATTTGGGAACACCTTCAACAATCTGTCCGAGAATACCTGTCAGAAAATATTTTAAACGGCATCATCCCGCAAAATAACATATCTGAAATAGAAAATAACATGGGTTATTTTAAAATATGACATATGTTATTTAATAATACTGACGGTATCGAATATTAAAAGCATAACTAGTACCGGAAAGAATAATACCGGTCTTTCTCCGTCAGGTATGAAAGAGGTCACAGCAACGGCTTTTTCCATGTACGGCTCTGTATTATGGGATTACAGTGGTTATTGCCTGATGGATTCCTGAGAACGTTACACTTTTACATTGGCCACCGGGATACTACCGGAAGAAATAGACGAGGAAAGCAGTAACCAAACAGACAAGGGCTCCATAAAATTGATAGCTTCTATACCATAGATTTTTTTTGCTAAGGGATAATGTTCCGGTCAGTGAAAGTTGCCATACGCTATCCGGAATACTATGCTTTACTTTGTTTTTCGTAAAAATGCTGGTGATTATCATCACGGCTGAGCTGAAAACAAATATAATAGTGGCAGAGTAAAGATAATGAATAGGAGGTACAAAATGGTAAAAATAGTTATTAATCATTAGAAATATACCCATAAAACCTCCTAATATTAATGAGTAGAAAGAGCTGTTTGCGGTAGCTTTACTCCAAAATAGCCCAAATATAAAACATGTAACTACCGGGGGACTTATATAAGACAGCACCGCCTGGAGATACTCCCAGAGTGTTGGGAATTCATTTATAAAGGGAGCCCATAACGACGCAATAAAAACGGCTATGAGAATAAATACTTTTCCCACCTTTATCAGATGTTGCTGGCTGCTTTTGGGACGAACTTTTTTATAGAGATCCAGTGTGGCAATACTCGAAGCTGCTGTAAGCGCAGAATCAATACTGGACATCAGGGCTGCAACAAAGCCCGTTAAGACAATCCCCAGGATCCCTGCGGGTAGAAAGTCCAGCATCAGTTCCGGAAATATAAGGTTGGGATTTTCCAGGTCCGGATAAATAATACGACCAAGTGTTGCGGGGAGAACAATAATAAATAACAGAGGAAGCTTAAGAGCCGCTGCAAAAATTACTCCTTTACGTCCGGCTTCAATGGATTTTGCACCGAGCACACGCTGAACCATATATTGGTTTGAGCAGGCAAAGTAGAAACCAAGTATAGGCAAGCTAATCAATAGGGTAGGCCAGGGGATAACCTCATCATCCAATGGACGGATAAGACTGAGAAATTCAGGACTGATCTGTTGCTGGATTTCACTCCAGGAGCCTACCTCATTATATACAATGGCAGCAACCGCTATAGAACCGAGGGTAAGGAGGACAGCCTGAATACTGTCGGTTATTACAACGGCGCGAAGCCCTCCGGCTACCGTGTACAAGCCAGAGACAACAGCCATTCCTATAATAAAAATATAAAGATCGATTTCCGGAAAAATGCCTTTGAGAAAAAGACTGCTTGCATACAGTGAACCGGCGATATCTATAAATATATTGATGGCAATCGAGATGAATGAAAAATAGGTACGGGATCGGGAATCATACCGTCGTTCCAAAAACTCAGGCATGGTAATGAGCTGGTGCCTGAGGTAATAGGGCACAATGAAAATGGCAAAAAGCACAAGAATGACTGAGCCGGTCCACTCATAATTAAAAACAGAAATGCCGGTTTTATAGCCACTACCGGCCAAGCCGATAATACTACTGATCGAGATATTAGTGGCGTAAAGAGAGAGCCCAATCAGCGGCCAGGTTAGCGTATGATCCGCTAAGAAAAAATCATCCGTCGTATTATGAGTCTGGGCTTCCTGAAATCCTCTCCAGGTTATAAACAGTAGATATGCTACAATGATTGTAAGATCTAAAGCTGACAATATTGAATATTTTATGCGTAATTAGAAACAGAAAGGGAGCCTGAACTTTAATTTCATAAAAAGCTACCTTACGAAAAGCCATTGATAAATGAAAATCTAAGCTTGACTTTGCCCCAAATCCAGTTGTTTAGATAGGATTGTTTTGTTCGCTTGATCTTTTGTTATGATGAATTCCTTTCGATGATCGAAACTGTAACAAATTCGAGAGATGTGCAGGAAACTGAAGTGGCAATAAAAAAGTGACTAATAATTAAATCGTTAGTTACTCAAAATGTTTGCGTTCTTTTTCAAACTCTTCATTGGAAACCAAGCCTTGTTGCCATAGTCCCGTCAGGTAGTCCATACGATCTCTGGTTCCCGGTTTTGTATCGGTCTCAGGTGCTTTTGTTTGTTTTTGCTGTTCCTGGAGTCTCTTTTGTTCAGCTATAGAACGATCCAGCAGTCCTTTGAGGTTATAGGGATTTTCCATGCCATATAGCGTCATAGAAGTGGCGGAAGTACGGAGCTCCAGGTCACCTACCTTAAGTTTTTCTTGCAGCCAGCTTTGATGGACTTCAACCTTGTCTATGTTTACGAGATCAACATTGCGCTGATATTGACTGTCTCGTGAACTGATTTGGGTATCCGAAACGCGGTAGGTAATACTTTTTTGTCTTTTATAAACCCAATATAATCCCAGGAGTCCGATCCCAAACAGTGGGATAAGAAGTACGGAAAGTGTATAGCCTAGAAAATGATTTTTCCAACTTATACCCAGTGTTATAACTTTGTCTTTCGATTGATCCGCCATAGTAACAGAACCTGCTTTAAGAAGAATTGTGCATAGAGTGTAAAGGTAGGTAAAATTTGGAAAATTCGAAGGTGAAAGGACTAAGTTTTCCAAAACAGATTTCGTATATTACCACACTTTGATAATAGTTCGTTGTTTATGGGTAAAAATTAGTGATTAATGAGTTTGAAACCTTGGAAATATATTGTTGCTGTCTGGCTTACGGTTGTTATTGCCGCCGGCTTCCTGATTCCTATTCCTGAAATTGATATTTTACAGGAATCAGCCCGCAACCTTTTTCTGCATGTGCCCATGTGGTTTACCATGGCTGTGTGTTTTGCCGGGGGCTTTATTTATAGTATTAAGTATTTGAACAACCCTGATCCTGCAACGGACTTTAAGGCCGAATCTTTGACCCAGGTGGGACTATTATTTGGTATCTGCGGCTTAATTACCGGATCCCTATGGGCCCGATTTACTTGGGGTTCTTGGTGGACTTTTGCCGAACCGCGCATGAATCTGTCTGCGTTGGCAATGATGATATATGTGGCCTATTTTGTGCTCCGAACGGCTTTTGATAATCCTGAACAGCGAGCCAAGATAGCCGCAGTTTTTAATGTTTTTGCGGCTACCACTATTCCTTTTTTACTTTATATTATTCCACGCCAGCTGCCCAGCTTGCATCCCGGAGCGGAGGGCAACCCGGCCTTTAGTGAAATTACAGCCCCGGAACTGCGATATGTTTTTTATCCTGCAGTTGTGGGTTTTATCGCCCTTTCCATCTGGCTGTATGATATTTTGTATCGGTACAAGAAAGTAAAGTATCAACTTGAACAACAACGAGCATGACTTTTTTATCAATTCAAGCACAAGAAGATACGGTTGCAGCCGTTGATACACTCTCGGATTCGTATGAAGGCTGGGAAGGTACCGCCGGTTTTGAAGATGCCAGCATATTTGTTCAGGCAGCGGCTTCGTATGATCTGATTTTTATTGTTCTGGGCGTAAGCCTGATTATTTGGTTTATCCTTCTTTTCTTTATTATTCGGGTTGATAAGAAAGTAGGAAGACTGGAAGACGAAATTCAACAATCCCAAAACTCTTCATCCCATGAAACCTAAATTAATTCTTGGCATTATTGCCATCGTTGGCTTTACATCATTACTGATGTACAATTTTGGAAACAGCATCAGTACCTATGTGAATTTTGAACAGGCTGTAAATATGAATAGTGCACATGTAGTTGGCAGCTGGGATGATTCCAAAGACTATGGGTTCTCAATGGAGTCTAAACAGTTTTCATTCTATATGGAAGATGAGGACGGAAATGTCCGTCGTGTGGTATATCCCAAATCTAAGCCTAATAACTTCGAAGAAGCCGATCAGCTTGTGGTAATCGGTGAAATGCAGGGTGAGGTTTTTTATGCCGATGAAATGCTGATGAAGTGTCCCTCTAAGTATAATAATGCTGATGAGGCAGAATTTGAAAAGGCAATGCCTGCTAACGGTTAATATTTTATGATTAAGTTTTTCGGTGAGTTTTTTGTCAATGCGGCTTTTTTGAGCTCCATTCTGGCCGCCATTGGCTACTTTGTGTATTCCCAAAAAGAGGAGAAGCGGTACCTGAAGATCTCTAACTGGGTGTTTGGTATTCAGGGCCTTTTTCTGCTGGTAGCTTCGGGCCTGTTGCTCTATATTATTCTTACCCACCAGTTTAATTTTTATTATGTATATAATTATACCAGCAGCGATCTGCAACTGAGATACCTTATTTCAGCTTTTTGGGGCGGACAGGAGGGAAGCTTTATGCTCTGGATCCTGTTCTCTATTTTCATTGGATTTGGATTGATGAAATGGGCCCGGGAACCCTATAGAGGCCCCGTACTTTTCTTTTTGACATTGACCCAGGTATTTCTTTTTTCAATGATTTCCGGTATTCCGTTTGGAGATTTCACGCTGGGAGCATCTCCGTTTCGTACGCTGGCAGAAGCTATGCCGAATGCGCCCTTTTTGCAGTCTAATCCTGATTTTGTGCCTCAGGATGGAAAGGGGCTTAATGACCTGCTGAAGAGTCCCTGGATGATGATTCATCCTCCTATCCTTTTTGTTGGTTTTGCGATGATGACCGTACCTTACTGTTTTGCAATGGCGGCCCTGTGGAAACGCAAGTATAACGAGTGGGTTGGTCCCGCTCTGCCGTGGACACTGGGCGCAAATGTGGCCTTATTGACTGCGATTTTTCTTGGAGGATACTGGGCATATGTAACGCTTTCTTTTGGTGGTTACTGGGCATGGGATCCGGTAGAGAATGCTTCCTTTGTTCCCTGGCTGCTTGGCACGGCGGGGATACATACCATGATTATCCAGCGGAAGAGTTCAACTTCTCAAAAAGCATCCATCGTTTTTGCCATACTGGCTTATGTAGCCATTGTATATGAAACCTTTCTGACTCGTTCGGGGGTTCTGTCTGATTCTTCGGTTCACAGCTTTGTTGATTTAGGACTGTATAATCAGCTGGTAGTTTTCATGGCAGCGGTTACGTTTATAGGATTGGGTCTCTTTTTCTACCGGTACAAAGAATTACCCAAGCAGGAAAAAGAGTCGAAGCTGCTTAGCCGAGAATTTATGACCTTTGCTGGGGCGATGATGCTTTTTCTTATTGGTCTGGTCATTATCCTTGGAACTAGCTCGCCTATTCTCGGTCGATTATTTGTAGATAATCCTACTCCACCGGAGATCAGTTTCTACAATGAATGGACCATGCCGATGGCCATGGTTGCAGCCATCATGACTGTACTTGGACAGTATCTCTTTTGGAAGCGACAGGATGGGGAATCCCTTGCCCACGATCTCACACTGCCTGTAGCTCTGACCTGTGTGGTTACCTTGGTAAGTATATTTATGGGAGAAGTGCGTAACTTATATTATATGCTCTTTTTGCTGACGGCCTGGTTTGCCGTAATAGGTAATGCCATCATTATGGTTCGTCTGATTCGGAAAAAGCCGATGCTGATTGGTGGCGTCCTTTCACATGTGGGCTTCGGTGTGCTTCTGCTGGGTATTCTTGCTTCTTCAGCTTATAACACCAATCTTCTGGATGATGCAACCCAGAGATACAATGCTGCAATTAAAAGCGGAGATATCACTGATGAACAGGGATTCCAGAAAACTCAAACCGTTGACTTTTTAGAATTGGAGCTCAATGAGCCGAAAGTAATTAATGATAAGTACCGGGTTACGTATGAAGGTTATACGTTAAAAAATCAGGAACGTCCGGGTCAGCAAGAATATAAAATTAAATTTGAACCAGCCGATGGAGAAGGACAACAGTTTATCTTAAATCCACAGGTGTACCCAATGTTGAGTTCATCTACGGCACAGGAGATACAATGGTCGGTAGATCCGGATGTCCGGAGCGGATTATTTAGTGATATTTACTTGT
>JBEPXF010000136.1:0-8202 GCA_041642075.1 Fodinibius sp. | reverse complement strand
CCGATCTGATCTGTATTATTACTTAATAAAAGTGATAATTCAGTACCTTTGTCTGCGGTGCGGGCTACCGGGAAAACAATTATTGTTGTTGGGAATGAAGCCCATGGTATTGACAATAAGCTTCTTCAAAAAGATCGTACCCAAGCCGAAATTCCGGCTTTTCACAAAAAACCGGCTGTAGAAAGTTTGAATGCCGCTATAGCTACTTCTATAGCCCTATATAATCTGACGATAGGTTAAAATTCCTATGGGATTAAAATTATTCAGTTAACAAAATTTTAATATTGATTCTGACAAAGTGATTATATAATGTTGTAAAGTCAGGGATTTGGTTTACGGGTTTTCTTTTCAATCAAAAGTTATACGCTATGCCTTCGGCTAAAAAGCAAAAGATATACGTTCTCGATACTTCCGTTCTTTTATATGATTCCGATGCCGTTAAGAATTTTCAGCAAAATGATATTGCTATTCCAATCACGGTATTGGAAGAGATTGATACCTTTAAAAAGGGAAATGATGTAATTAATCTACACGCCCGGGAGTTTAGTCGTTATCTGGACAAGATTTCTGATAAGAATTTGTTGCAGAAATGGATTCCACTCAACGGCAAAACGCATGGAAAGCTTCGGGTACTCAGTGACGAGAATAGTGAAGTAGATGCTGCTGAGGTGTTCGGCAAAAAGAAAAATGACCACCGAATCCTGAATGCGGTGCTCAGACTGATGGAGAAAGAGTCTGAAAAGAAAGTTGTTTTGGTTTCGAAAGATATTAACCTGCGTATTAAGGCCCGGGCATTGAATATAGATGCTGAGGACTACGAGACTATTCGGATTAATGATATCGATCATTTTTATAGAGGAAAGACGGAGATTTGCTATGACGATACCGATATTATTGATCAGTTCTATCACAAAGAGATATTAGATATTGAGGCCGTTACTTCGGAAGCACCTACCAGCAATCATTTTTATATCCTGAAAAATCATTCTAGTTCGGCCCTGGGCTACTATAATGATCAAAAAGATATGATCGAGCTGGTTAGAAAGAAAACCGCTTATGGGGTAAAGCCTCGTAATGCTGAACAAACTTTTGCAATGCATGCTATTTTGAATCCGGATAACCTGTTAGTGACTATTACCGGCGCGGCAGGAACCGGTAAAACATTACTGGCGTTGGCCGGGGCTATGGAACAGCGCCATAATTTTCAACAGATTTATTTGGCCCGTCCCATTGTACCGCTCAGCAATAACGATATTGGTTACCTGCCGGGTGATATTAATTCAAAAATTGATCCCTATATGCAGCCGCTATGGGATAATTTGACGTTTATTAAAAATCAATTTACGCAGAATAGTAAGGAATATAAGAAGGTGGAGGAGATGCTAGAGACTGAAAAGCTGCGCATTATTCCGCTGGCATATATTCGGGGCCGCAGTTTGTCAAATATAATTTTTATTGTGGATGAAGCCCAGAATCTGACGCCACATGAGGTGAAGACCATTATCACACGTGCGGGAGAAAATACCAAGATTATTTTTACCGGTGATATCTACCAGATCGATACGCCCTATTTGGATACCCAGAGCAACGGACTTTCTTTCCTTATAGACCGAATGCAGGATAATGATCTGTATGCCCATATTAACCTTGAAAAGGGCGAACGATCTGAACTGGCGAACCTGGCAAGCAAGCTGTTATAAAATCCGGTTAATTTTCTTCTATGTGTTTTGAGGCAATCCATCCAGTGGTCCAGGCCGATTGGAAGTTATATCCACCGGTGATACCATCGATATTCAGCACTTCACCGGCAAAATAGAGATTAGGACGAAGTTTGCTTTCCATGGTACCCATGTTGATTTCATCCAACGGTACGCCCCCGCTGGTTACGAATTCTTCTTTGTACGTTGTTTTCCCTTGAATCTCATACTCTGCATTTGTGAGATGCTGAACCAGCCGGTGTACCTGTTTATTGGAAAGTTCGGCCCAACGCAATTGTTTATTTATTTCTGTCAGTTCCAAAAAGCGCTCCCACAGCCGATTGGGAAGGGGAAAGCGATCTTGTTTGGTGATTTTCTTCCGGGCATTACGATTCCTGAGCTGGTTTATTACCGCCCGGACTTCCTGTTGCGTTTTAGGATGAAGCCAGTTCACTTTAATAACAAATCGATAATCCTTTTGATAGAGATATCGGGCAGCCCAGGCGGAGGTTTTGAGCACAGCAGGACCACTTAATCCCCAGTGGGTAATGAGAATAGGACCTTCATGCCGGAAATTTGTCCCTTTGATAGCAACTGAAGCATTGGGAACGGATATTCCGGCCAGATCCTCAAATATTTTATGTCGAAAGTTAAAGGTAAAAAGGGAAGGGACCGGCTCAACAATAGTATGACCCAGGTCACGCAGCCAATCATACTTACTGTTACGATTAGACCCGCCTGTAGCAATAACGACCGCATCACAACTCATTGACTGTTGATTGCGAAATTCGATTTGGTAACAATTATCCTCAATAGGAGTAATATGGGTTACAGCAGTTTTAGTACGAACTTCCACCTCATGCTTCTGGGCTTCCGATTTCAAACAACGGATAATAGTCATCGAATCATCGGTTACCGGAAACATACGTCCATCGCTCTCTGTCTTCAGTTCGACGCCCCCTTGCTCAAACCAGTTTACGGTGTCCTTCGCCTGAAACTGTTCAAATGCCCATCGTAATTCTTTTTGTCCCCGTGGATATGCCTTTGCCAGTATTTCAGGGTCGAAGCAATGGTGAGTTACGTTACATCGTCCTCCGCCGGAAATGCGTACTTTTGAGAGTACTTCCCGGCTTCGCTCAAATATAGTGACTTTTAATTTCGGATATTGCCGAGCGGCGTTAATGCCGGCAAAGAATCCAGCGGCACCTCCGCCAATAACTGCTATTTTCTTTTTATGCATTGAATAGATCAGCCTGCTTTATACTTTGACAAATTCGGATTCTACTGTTTGCCCGAAAAAGGTAGAGGTATGTTGGTCGAAGAGTTCGGGGGCATCCGTTGTTAAAAACCGGCGTGTACCATTTGTTGAACATTTTTCATCGATTTCAGGATGTCTTTGTAAATAATCTTCCAGGCTTGCCGCTACGATAGGACCCTGACTGAGGACAGATATATTAGAATCCAGCGCATGGCGGATTTTGGGCAAAAGCAGCGGATAATGCGTGCAGGCGAGTAGAAGCGTATCAATTGCTGGTGATTGCTGCTGAAGCTGATCCAGATATTTGGTCACAAAGTAATCGGCTCCGGGAGCATTGTGTTCATGATTTTCTACCAGGGGTACCCACATCGGACAGGCTTGCTGGTAGATCGACAAGTCGGGAAACTGTTGTGCAATTTCCATCTTGTACGAGCCTGATTGGACCGTTCCGGCGGTTCCCAATACACCTACATGTCCCGTATCTGAATGGAGACCAATGACTTCTGCAGTAGGACGAATAACTCCAAGTACCCGTTTTCCAGGTGCTATTTTAGGAAGATCCCGCTGCTGAATGGTACGCAATGCTTTAGCTGATGCCGTGTTGCAGGCCAGTATAATCAGGCTACAGTTCTGTTGGAAAAGATATTCAACACACTGCAGGGTAAATTGGTAAATAGATTCAAATGATCGATTCCCGTAAGGTGTTCGTGCGCTATCTCCAAGATAGAGATAATCGTACGAAGGCAGACGCTTAATAATATCCTTCATCACCGTTAAACCGCCTATACCGGAATCGAAAATGCCAATAGGAGCTTTATTCTTCATGCAGCTGTCGAAAGGTTAAAAAAGATTTGATGAAAGGTAGAAAGATCCGCAGAGTATTGAAAAAAGATATGTTATTGAGAAAATATTGCAGATTTGAAATAGGAAAGGTTAAGTTTTATTCCCGAAAATAAATCTTAGTTTAGCTTTCGTGCGATCACTACTGTCTTTTTAAATGCTTTGTCTTTACCGGAGGTACTGTCATAGGCCTCAAAAACGATAATATAGATACCTATGCGGTTGCGGCGTTTGTCATCACGGCGCCCATCCCAGATCAGCGTTCCCTCAAAACCGGCGGGTTTGCCATCTGCAAGCTCCTTGATATGTCTTCCGTACCGATCAAAAATATTAACGCGGAGCAGATAATCCGGTTGATCCAGTTTATAAGAGATAATCAGATTATCCTCATAGCCATCGCCATCCGGTGAGAAGGGGTTGGGGGCAAAATTAATACCTGTCTCTTGCAAAGCTGGAGGTTGATCCTGATAAATAGAATTTTGAGCCTTCGGTGTTCCTCCTTTCGGTTCCACACTTGAGCTCCAATTGGATGAGGTATTCGTTGGGCCACCGGGATCAATACGCTCGAGTGCGATCCCTTTGGTATCAAGCAGATTGGGATTATGCCATTCATCGCTATAGTAGACCGAGTCAATTACGGTTCCCAAGCTATCGGAAATATAGATAGCATCGTTGCTGGAGGCTAAGTTTAAAGTGTTTCGGTCGATGCGTATGATATCTTGTATATAATCAGGGGATTTTAAATCATAAAAGTCAGCTAGTTTAGATTGTTCAAAATTTTGGACCTGATCGGCATATATTAATACTGTTTCATGGGGTAGAACCCACTTAGATCTGGTTGAAACCAGCTGAAGTGCTTGGACTTCTCCCTTCTCATCCGGCGCATCGTGGAATACGATTCCTTCTAAAGACAAGGCGTAATCCCGGGTATTATAGAGCTCAACATATTCACTTTGATCGCCTTGATTATCATCGGGATCATTTATTGGGTTAAACATTATTTCATTAATGATAAGATCTTTGGGCTGTACCGGTTGAGCAATAGAAATTTCGTTACTACCAGTTACATTTCCCCGAAAATCAGAGAAGTTTGAGACCGTTAATTTTGAATCTGTTCCTTTGAGTTCTGGGGGAAATTCTTGCAGGAGAAGCTTATTGGCATTGGTTGAGTCCATGGAACTGAAATTCAGTGGTTGTCCATCTATCGTAAACTGGACTTCGTCATTCAACTTGATGAATTCATCAAAATGAGCTTCAATTTGATTATCAGCACGAATATTAGCAAATATAAGCTTTGGTGGAAGACTGTCCTCTTGGAAACTGATGTTTTGGAACCCGGCTGAATTACCGTCTTCTGACGTGTTGGTTTGCCAGTTGGTAGAATCGTTTGAAGCCGAATACGGATCTTTTCGCTCCAGGGAGTATCCTACCCTGTTTTCTCCCCACGACGCCTGATAGTAAAGCGAATCAATCGTTTCTCCGGTACTATCTTTAATAAAAAGGGCATCGCCAGAATTATTTAGATTTGGAAATGTCGCCAAGCTAATTGCATTGTTATTTTCCTGGGCAAAGGTGGTGCTTCCACTGATGGTGAGATAGCTGTGTGCCCGAAGCTGAGTAGGTTCAATAATGGTTGTTTCACTCGTAGCGTCACCGAAGGACCAGTTTGTAAGATCAATATTTTTATCGGATCTGTTATAGAGTTCTATAAATTCAGCCTGACCGCCGGCAGGAAGATGCATGACTTCATTAATCACAATGTCATTATGCTTGGCTTCTTCAATATGTAGATATCCGATTTCCTGGCTTTCGAAAGTAATAGAATTACCAAAGATATCCGAAATGTTTGAGACGGTAACTTCGTAGGTCTGGCCTGAAGTGAGGGGCTCAGATAGAAATAGGGTAACGGAATCCGACTTAACAGATACGAGCTGTATATCCCGAACGGGAGAAATTTGGTAATTATCAAAGTTTGCAGCACTCGCTGTAGTTATGCCTTCTGAAAATATCAGCTGCAGCTTGGATTCATCAATGGGGTATAGTTCTATCAGTTTCGGTGGATCTCGATCTTTTGGAATGTTGTTTGGCAAACCCGGACTTCCATTATCTTCGGGAGCTGGTCCCCAGTTTTCTCTAAAAGTTCCGGAAACAGTAGTTGTCTTTCGTTCTAAGCCTGTTTCATCTCCACCCCAGCTGGAAGTGTATTGCAATGAATCGAGTACAGCACCATCCCGGGTTTTTAAAACAATATCATCGCCACCGTTATTCAAGGCGGGAAATTTATTCCCCATCGCTACAAGATTAATATCCGGGTTTTTATTCAGTAAAGTATTGTCAGGAGCAAGAACAGCATAGCTTTTGGGTGGGAAAATTATTTTTTCCGGAGTTATTGGGGTTGGGATACTGCGGTTATCATTGAGTGTCCATTCTTTCAGGTCGAAGGATTGGTCGGTCGAATTATATATTTCGATATACTCTGTTTCTCCGGGTGCGGGATGATAGGAAAACTCATTGATGAATATTTGCCCTGAATCTGCCGGACTAACCTCATAGTAGGTGAATGTAGTGTCAGTATTGGAGAGTACATTGCCAAAAAGGTCCTTTACTCCAGCAATTTCAAGTGTATAGGAAGCAGCATTTTGAAGAGATTCAGAGAGGATGATATTTACTGTATCGGGTGGAAGGAAACGGGTATCTGTAATTTGATGAGTTTCGGCAAAAGAAAAGCTATTCTCCAGAGAGGTAGCATCAATCCATTCGTCGAAAGAAATTTCTAAGGTCTTAGGACCGCCTATTTGAAAAGAAAATAGAGCAGGTGCTTGAGTATCGGGGCGCACAGTATTTTTGAATCCAGGAGAGCCCGGACTAATATTCCCATTTCCCCAATTAGCTTGATATACTGCCGATAGCTTGTGACTTCGCCGCTCGAGAGATTGTTGGGATTCGCTCCATGACCCGGAATATTGTAAAGAATCTAACAGATTACCCGAAGAATCACGCAATACAATATTATCTCCACTATTGTTTAGGGCGGGAAAGCGATTACCAATCGAAATAAGCGGAGTATTGTTATAGTGATTGAGTAAACTTTGATCAGGTGCAATGACAACAAAACTGTCAGGTGGAAGGATATACTTTTCGTTCGTAATAGTATTTAGATTACCGGTATTATCATTGATTGTCCAGCCCTGAATGTTATACGAATGTTGTGTTGGGTTATAGAGCTCAATATATTCCGAATACTTCTCCGGTGGATCAGACATAAATTCATTGATGAATACGGCTCCGGAATCTACGGATGAGATAGAAAAATAGGTAAAGGAGGTGTCCTGTTCAGTCATAACATTGCCAAAAAGATCTGTAAGTCCACTAATGGTAAGGGCATAGTCTGTATTATTGCGCAGAGAATCAGATAACGTAAGTTCTATAGAATCGTCAGTTAAAGGTGAGGCTCCGGTGATTTCAAGGTCTGTTGAAATGTTATAGTGAACAACATCATTAGCCGAAGTACTTTCCAAGGTTTCTGTAAAATTGAGTCTTATAGTTTGAACACCGTTAATCGATAAGTCAGTAAACAGAGGAGGTATTGTGTCCGGTCCTATTTCATTCGGTTGTCCGGGGGTTCCAAAATCGTTAGGTGCATTTCCCCAATTTTCTTTGTACTCAGCGGATAATTCTTCACTGCGTCGTTCCAAGGCAATTTCTTCTTCACCCCAGGCTTGAGAGTATTGCAACGAATCCAGCAATGTGCCCGAGGAGTCTCGGAGTACGATCGCATCTCCATTGTTATTTAAAACAGGAAAACGCGATCCCATATCAACAATAGAAATGTCCGGATGATCTTCTGAAAGTGTGGAGTCTGCGGTTAATACGATAAATTCATCGGGGGGCAGTAATTCTTGTTGGTAGGCAATTGGTCTGGTATTGCCTGTATTGTCATTGAGGGTCCATTCTCTGAGATCAAAACTTTGGTTGGTCGGATTATGGAGTTCAATATATTCCGGTACTTCTTCAGGAGGAGCATACATAAATTCACTGATATATACATCACCGGAATCAGCGGATGATATTTCATAATAAGTGAATGTGGTATCATAACTGCTGATAGTATTTCCGAAAATGTCTTCAATATCTGAAAGGTTGAGTGTATTTTTCTGGGCGTTGGTAAGTGTAGAAGCCAGAGTCAATTCTACCGTGTCTGGTGCTAAAATAGTGGCCGAACCAATACTGGTATTATTAATTTCATAATTGGCACTATTTTTGGCAGTAGAATCGATTCGTTCATCAAATGCCAGCTGTAGTGTGTTCTTGGAGATTATATCAAGTTGGGTAAGAGCGGGAGGCTGCGTATCATTCGAAATAAGATTAGGCTGTCCGGGCGTGCCCCCCAGCGATGCTGGTGAGTTG
>JBEPXF010000135.1:0-8213 GCA_041642075.1 Fodinibius sp. | reverse complement strand
TACGGACCTACGACACCTGCATTAAACAGCTGGTCAATAATTCGGCCCGCTCGATTATAACCAATCTTAAGCTTTCGCTGTAGCAGCGATACTGAACCCTGTTGGTGCAGTACAATAATTTTCGCCGCTGATTCGAACAGTTCATCTATATCTTCCAGTGGATCCGGAATGTCACCACTCGAAGATTCTTCATTAATAACAGGTAACTCGTACTTATTATTATATCCTCTCTGATTTCCGATGAAATCCGTTATCTTTTCAACTTCCTCGGTGGACACAAAAGCATTCTGTATTCGTGTCATCCCTCCGCCGTTGGTAAAAAGCATATCACCATTACCGATAAGCTGGTCGGCACCCCCGGTATCAAGGATGGTTCGGGAATCAACCTTTGAAGCTACCTGATACGCAAGCCGGGCCGGGAAATTTGCCTTAATCGTTCCTGTTACTACATTCACAGAAGGACGCTGTGTGGCCACAACCAAATGAATGCCTACAGCACGTGCCAGCTGGGCTAGCCGGGCAATAGGTTCTTCAATTTGTTTACCGGCTGTCATCATCAGGTCGGCCAGCTCATCAATAATTACCACAATATAGGGTAGGTGGCGGTGGCCTTCCTCTTCATCCAGCTCACCATTATCAAATTTCTTGTTATAAGCACGAATATCGCGTACCATACCGTCCTTGAGCAAATCGTATCGCTCATCCATCTCTTTAGTAAGGCTTTCCAGTGTCTCCTGAGCCCGGCTGGTATCTGTTACAATAGGTTCCTCCGCACCCGGTATTGTTGCCAGAAACTGGGTCTCAATTTTCTGGAATAGGGACAGTTCAATCTTTTTGGGATCAATCAATACAAATTTAAGATCATCGGGATGGCATTTATAAAGCAAACAGGTGATAATCGTATTAATACCCACTGTTTTACCCGATCCGGTGGCACCGGCAATTAACAAGTGCGGCATCAGGCTCAGATCCACCATAAATACATCGTTTTCGATGGTTTTTCCGAATGCTATAGGCAGCTCATAATCGCTTTCGACAAACTTTTTCGTATTCAGAACTGATTTGAGATAGACCGTCTCCCGCTTTCCATTGGGAACCTCAATACCCACCGCAGATCTTCCCGGAATGGGAGCCATAATTCGCAACCCTTTAGCGGCAGTGGCCATCTTTAAATCATTGGCATAGCTCTCGATTTTACTGATTTTGACATCCGGTGCCGGATCCAGTTCATAAAGCGTTACCGTAGGTCCCACAATGGCATTAATACTCCGAATCTCTATTTTATGGCGCTTTAACTTATCAAGGATAATACGCTTATTTTCCTTAATTTCCTCCAAATCCACCTCATTCCCTTCATTCGGCGGCGAATCAAGGAGATCAATCGTTGGGAATTTGTACTTAACCCTGGGAACTTCTTTTGCCTTATCCTGATTCTGTTTATCAAGTTCTCTTTCGTCTGCCTGTTCATCACCTTCCCCTACATATACCGAGATATCGACATCATCGTCTTCCTCCTCAGCAACTTTTTTCTTCTCAATATCTGCCCTGGGACGCTGATCCAGTGATTTAACCTGTTCCTGTTGGCGTCGCATGCGTTCCCGATCCTGCTGCTGCGACTGTTCGACAATCTCATCAATAGACCGTTCCTTTTTACGCTGTTCAGGCTCGGGCGTTGAAGTTCTTTTCTGAACGGACCTTTCGGTATTATTATTATTGGAATTAGACTGCTGCCGCATTCGCTGCTCAGCTTGTTGATGCTGCCTTACCTTTTCTTGCTGTGCCGCCCTTTCTTTCTCTTTTTTCTTTGCTTCCTTTTGCTGTTGTCGATCTTCCTGCCAATTGCTAAATGAAGATTTAATGTCAGAACCCCATCCTTTAACCCTGTCTACTGTAGCCTGTAGATCCCGATCTAGAAGGGCCAAAAGCGTTGTGACCAAGAAAACAGCCAAAATAACAATTGAACCAATACCTGTAATATTTTGAAGAATACGCGCAGTCCCGATTCCTGCCTCTCCACTCCATACAGATGAATACCAATCGTATTCCGTATTAAACCAACCTAAAATGGTAGAAACTAAGACCATACTCCAAATAGCATAAGCCGTAGGCCTAAGCAACTGGTAGATCTCACGATTACGAAAGATAAACCAACCGTAAAAGAAAATTACAATAGGGATGATGAGACTCACATAACCAAATAACTTATAGACAAAAAAGTGAGAAAGATATGCTCCTATAACGCCCAGTCCATTTTGAATACGCAGTGCCGGCCCTCTGTCTATGCTAAAAAGACTTTCAGTAGATAGTGATTGGATAAGGGTGTAATCAGAGGCGTTATAGCTTAATATACTTAACCCAATCAGGCCTCCCAGTGACATAACCAAGATACCAATTATTTCCATTTTACGGACTTCGGTAATTCCTCCGAGGAATCCGCCCGAACTACTCTTTTTTGCCATGGATATCTGAAATTATTCCTTCATTCATTGCCGGAAGAACCTGCATGATATTGCGTTGACAGCAATACAACAAGTCCTCCTCACTCACAATATCTTTAAGCCGAACTGCATAGTTTGATGACTTTATCGTACTTTCTATATCATCACCAAATTTTTCATAAAGACCAAAAGCTACTTTTGCTCCATCCTGCGCCCTGGTCGATAGTGATCCGTCTGTAAGTTCGTAAATAATATTTCCAGCACAAAGTAAATCCTCTAGGGCAAGACGATCATGCCAGCCGGCACATACCAGTACAATCTCTGATTCTACCTTTTGTAAATAATCAACCACGGTTCCCAAATTCAAAAAAGAACCAATTACAACTTCGTTTGCTAGCGACGCGCGTTTAATAGCTATGGTGCCGTTTGTAGTATTCAAGATGATTGTTTTATCCTTTACTACTTCAGAAGTATAATCAAGGGGCGAATTTCCAAGATCATACCCTTCTATTTTAACCCCATTTTTTTCTCCGCTCAAAAGAAAATTAGGAGAATTAAGGTTTTGAGATATTTTGCTCGCGTCACCCATATCCGCAACGGGAATAACACCCTTGGCATTGTTATCCAATGCAGTGACCATCGTCGAACTGGCCCTTAAAACATCTATTACTACTACTGTTTTCTCTCTTAACTCCTCTTCCTGAAAAGATTGAGAGGAAATAAATACATCTATATTGTTATTCATTTAAGCACTTTAATTTCAGTATTCTGCCACCTATTTATTAATAAAGGGTGGCTGTTCAACAATGGCTATCGCCTTTTTATTTCGAATTTTTATGAATATAGTTTCTTCTTGTTCAGCATATTCTTTTTTCACGTAACCCATTCCAATATTTTTATCCAGAGTAATAGAACGTGTTCCACTTGTTACAAATCCAATATCGTTATCGTCTTCGTCCAGAATATCATAGCCAGAGCGCGGGATTGACCGTTTATCTTCAATCATAAAGCCTACCAGCTTGCGTTCCAGACCTTTTTCTTTCTTCTTCTTAAGCGCTGACCGTCCAATAAAGTCTCCCTTTTCGAGCTTGGTAAGCCATGCCATACGTGCTTCAAGAGGATGCGTATCTTTTGTAATATCGTTTCCATAGAGTGCAAATCCCATTTCAAGCCGCAACGTGTCACGCGCACCAAGCCCACAGGGTTCTATTCCAAATTCTTCACCCGCATCCAAAATAGCGGTCCATATACTCTCTGCGTCCACCTCATTCTTATCAAAATATAACTCAAATCCCTTTTCCCCGGTATAGCCAGTAGCAGAAAATATAATATTCTCAAAACCGGCCAGAGTGCCCTTTACAAAGGTATAAAAGTTTATACTGGTCAGATCTATACCCGTAAGTTTCTGTAATACTTCGACCGATTTCGGCCCCTGCACAGCAAGCAGACATATTTCGTTGGATTTATTTTCCACCCTGGTATCAAATTCATTGTTGTCAGTAATCCATGCATAATCTTTCTCAATATTAGAAGCGTTTACAACCAACATATATTTGTTCTTATCCAGCATATAGACCAGTAAATCATCAACAATTCCACCATTTTCATAACACATGGCCGAATACTGTGCCTTTCCCGGTGTTAACTTAGACGCATCATTGATTGTAATATGCTGAATGAGATCCAGTGCATGTGTACCTTTGACAAAAAATTCCCCCATATGAGAAACATCAAACATACCCACTGAATTCCTTACTACATTATGCTCCTTACGGATACTGTCATACTGGACGGGCATCTCAAATCCACCAAAATCAATTAGCTTGGCACCAGCTTGTTTATGGAGACTGTAAAAAGGAGTTCGTTTCAACATAATCGGTTCCCCTCGAAATTCTTACTGGATTATAATTTCAACAAAGCATTCTGTTCGAACGACTGTTGCTGAATATGATCTTAAATTTAAAATTATAGCACGTTTAAGGCACGTCTAATACTTATAAACACGGTGGCCTAAAATACATATTTCTCTTTAGAATGAAGAATGATTTCTTTAGCTAATAAGCGTTTAGCATCTGGTATTAAATCCTTATCTTTATAGACTTCAATATTTTGCTTAAACCGAAGATTATATAAATAGCATGGCGATTAATAAACAACAAGTACGTACAGCACTTACCCACGTACTACATCCCGAAATGAACAAAGATTTGGTAACCCTCGATATGGTAGAGGACCTCATTGTACAAGACTCTTTTATTACCTTTACCATCGATTTACCGGAAAAAAATACGGAATTGGAACATCGCCTCAAAGAAAAGTGCAAAGAAGCAATTCACAAGTATGTGGATGAAGATGCCGTACTGGACATTAATACGGCTGTTAATATCTCTAAATTTCGTAACAACGAGGATAAAGGGGATTTCCCAGGTCAGGGTCACCGCCAGCAGAAAAACAAACAAAAAGAGGATGAGGAGATTCTTTCCGGGGTGAAAAATATTATTGCTGTCGCTTCCGGCAAGGGCGGGGTGGGGAAATCCACTGTTGCCGTTAATCTAGCTTGCGGACTTGCCCGTACCGGTGCAAAAGTAGGATTATTGGATACCGATATATACGGCCCCAGTATTCCAACCATGATGGATACCCACGAACGGCCGAATATCACGACCGATAAAAAGTTGATTCCAATGCAAAAGTACGGTATTCGCTTTCTCTCAATGGGACTGTTGGTTGATCCAGACCAGGCAATGATCTGGCGGGGGCCCATGGTTACTAGCGCCGTCAAACAGTTTATGCAGGAAGTTGAGTGGGGTGAGCTCGATTACCTGGTACTTGACCTGCCTCCAGGAACGGGTGATATCCAACTCACACTGGTCCAAACAGTTCCTCTTACAGGTGCTGTTATTGTCTCAACTCCTCAAAATGTAGCTCTGGATGATGCACGTAAAGGTGTGGCTATGTTCAAGAAAGTAAATGTGCCTGTACTTGGAATGGTTGAAAACATGGCCTATTTCATTCCGGAAGATATGCCCGATAAAAAGTATTACATTTTTGGAAAGCACGGGGCCCGAAACCTTGCAGAAAAAATAGGAACAAACTTTCTTGGAGAAATTCCACTGGAACAAAAAGTGCGGGAAAGCGGTGATGAAGGGAAACCTATTGTCCTGGAAGATATGGATACCAAATCTGCACAGGCATTTGTAGAGATCTCCAATAATGTCATTCAACAACTGGCTATTCGCAATCAACAGGAAGCCCCAACGGAAAAAATTGATATCAAAATTAAGCCATAACAAATCTTATTGATTGGTTAATTAGTTAAGAAATCCATCAATGGAAAGCAGCCAGAGGCAATGGCTGGTAATTCTCGTAATTTAGAGTTTCCTCATTATCATTCTATGAACGCTGGCTTACTCCCAAGAGAAAATGCCAGATGGTAAGTGCCGCCAGTCTGGCCGTTTGGCTATCCTGATCGTATCGGGGATTGAATTCCGACAGATCAAAGGAAGTTACCTCTTCATTCCTCCCCGCCAGATATGCTGCCGTCAACCACAAATCGGCAGAAATTCCATTAGTACAAGGAGCACTCACTCCCGGAGCCTGTGATTGGTCAACGGCATCCATATCGAAAGTAATCATCAGACGCTCACTTTCATGCCGGTGAAAGAAACCCGATATTGATGTTATATTCGTTTCATCCCGAAACAGGTAATTACCTTCGTGCCCATCTATGAACTTAAGGTGAGAACGGGCCACAGAGTGAGGCTGCAATCCTGCTACCAAATAGGTTTCAACAGACTCACTGTCATGCTCCAGAGCCTGACGAAAAGGAGAGCCCGAATGAGGTTTTCCATTTTTAAGCGGACGTACATCTGTATGAGCATCCAGGTTAAAAATAGAGGTCTTTAGATTAGACTCCGCATAGCCTAAAAAATGACCGTAGGCTGTCTCATGTCCCCCTCCCAGAATAATCGGGATTACTCCCTGTTCCAAGTACCCGGCGACTATATTTCCCAGTTTCTGCTGATCCTCCCCTAAATTTCCAGAAATTTCCAGGTTACCGATATCAGTTGTATGTTCAATCAAATTAACGAAAAGTGTTGTTTCTTCGACATCAGGAGTCATTTTATACAGCTCACGGCGAATTTTATCAGGAGCCTCGGAAGCTCCCACCCGGCCACCATTCCATCTAACCCCTTCATCTGAAGGGAAGCCTACCAATATAACCTCTGTGGTTTCCGGCTTGCTTTGCAACCAATGGCCTACACGGGGATCGTCCTCTTCGGTTTTTGGTATTTCTATTGAGGGTGATATTAAATCAGACACTTTTTAATTAATTAAGTAGTTAATATGAATTTTTTAATTTTTTTTCTATCTAAATAATCAAAAGCTCTTAGCACTTATTCTATTTACTTTGAACCTGATCAAAATACTCTTGTTGTACAGCCGGTGTTGTTTCGTCATTCTTAACATTCTCCAGTGCCTCTACCAATGATTCCACGCGATAGTCAAACATCAGCTTCCCCAGCTCTGCACTTGCTACCTCTGCCTTACCTCCATAATGGTTGGGAAACCGGGCATACCACCAAATACCTGTATATAACGACTCCAAGAGATCCAGGCGGGCCTGATCCTCTCCTGATTCTTTGGTCGCCTCCTCCAGTTTTACCAAATCAGGTCTTAAGTGAAGCAACATCGATGTTTCTCCCTCACCGCCATGCATATCTTCTGAGGGGTCAGACTTCCTCAGCTGATTGACTTTTTTAGTATGTTCGGAATCAGGTTCAGTACTATAAAGATAAGTCACATAATCTTTCTCTTCTTCAAGCTGAGACTGTACAAAATAAGGTAATAAGTAGTTATTTCCTCCATGGCCATTCACCAGGACAATTTTTTTAAATCCATTTCGAGCAATTTCTTCAACCGTTTCTTTAAGAATGTCCCAAACCAATTCAGAAGATAAAGAAAAGGTGCCCCCAAGATGTTTTGCTTCATAAATCTGTCCAAAATAGAATTCCGGAAAAACAACGGCATACTCTTTTTTAGCTGCTTCCAACGCTAAACTGCGGGCAATAATCAGGTCGGATCCCATCGGAGCCTGGAGCCCATGTTTTTCCAGTATACCAAGAGGTAGAATACAAGTAGAATCTGATTCGGCGATGGCTTCATCCCAATCAGAGGCCGTTAACTCTTCCCATTTTGGTGTCAATTCCTGGGCAGGTAGTAATACAGGCAATGCCACGCACATAATTATGAATAAAACGATATTTTTCATGGTCCCATCTTTTTATTTTAAGATAACATTATACAATCCATCCGCGTATTTAACTATCAAGTAGCATAACACTATTTTAAAACGGTAGCAAACGCTAACCCACTCGTTGCTAACGTATTGTAGCAAACAATCACAGCTCTTATATCATCAACTAAACAGTCGCAGAAAACTTATCTCGCCCGACCTTTTATCCCCGATATAGATTTATTTTACTTTCTTTGGAACTACCTATATGTTAGAGAAGAATTTACTAAGTGATCTTTAAAACTGATTTAACGTAAAGTTTCTCCATGACTTTTTTCTGCTCCATGTACATGTGTTGTTGTATGATGTCTGAACGACATTCGTGCACCTGTATGGGAGCGGAGGCTACATGACTTTTTAATCTCTTCGAAGAAAGAAGTTAAAAGCCCACTCACCCCGCAGGTGAGTGGGCTTTTTTATTTGCCCTACTCTACATCTTTCTCAACACTAACTATTTTTAATAAAAATACACAACAAAT
>JBEPXF010000134.1:0-8316 GCA_041642075.1 Fodinibius sp. | reverse complement strand
AGGGTATAAACTATATAACCCGTTGTATCAGTGTGACTTACTAAAAGAAGTGTGGTTTATTCCCCTGCAAGCTTTTAGTTTAAATACTACACTAGAGGGTATGCTTTGATCATGTTTCATCTCATCCAACTGCTCTGTCTAGGGATATAAAATGCAACTACAGTATCATTTGTAGTGGAACAGTAAAACGAGAAAAATATGGGTATACTCAATTCAGAGAGGAAAGCTAATTACTAGAAATCAGGTTTATGTATGAGTTCTTCATTAAGTCCGGTCAGTATTTTACAAATCTGCCAAACCTTTCTCTGGACATCGATATTATCAGTATATTTCAGATAGGTTTTGCATCTTTTTATCTCACGAATTACCTATTAATAACCGGGATTACCCGTTAAATCAGAGCATTTACAAGCCTGTGTTTAATCAATTCTCCGGTAACACTTCTGAATTCATTCGAAGTGCAAATATCAAAATAGATATCGACCATAAAACTAATCGGTGTAACAATTTATAAAAACTGTCACAGCTAAAACTCCAGTGGAGGGTGCAATAGCAATAGAGCTAGTAGCCCAGCACGTTTAAGTGTCTCCTTCAAAAGTATTTTCTCGTGATGAGCGTGTGCCCCTTCACCCACTGCACCAAGCCCGTCAATAGTCGGAGAATAGAGATTGGTGAAATTACCATCAGAGCCTCCGCCGGATTTACCCTCCTCTAAATTCAAATCTAACTCCTCACCCAACGATTTAGTTATCTCCCACAGCTTGTCATTGGCCTTGCTCTTCTCAAGCGGCGGACGACTTATATCTCCTGTTACAGCAATCTCAACGCCTTTAAGGGTGGGTTCGATATTATAAATCTTTTCCTTTATTTCCTCACCGTCTTTCTTTGTCGGTACTCGGACATCAACTTCAGCTTTGCTTTTCGCAGCTACAACATTCGCCCGCTCACCACCCTCTATCGTCCCCACATTAACACTTATGCCCTTCTCCGGGTTATTAATCTTCATAAGCTGTTGGACAACATTTGACAAACCAACGATTGCACTTACGCCTTTTTCAGGATCGAGCCCCGCATGGGAAGGCTGACCTTTTATAATAATTTCAAAATGACCAATACCTTTACGCTGCGTCTTAATTTTACCTTCCGGTCCAAGGGAGGGCTCCAGTACATAAGTTCGTTCGGCCTCTTTGGCCTGTTCAATAATAAGATCTTTAGATTCTCCGCTACCGATTTCTTCGTCAGTAGTAATTAAAAAAACAGGTTGTACCTCAAGTCCTTTATTCAGTTTCCTGATAGCTTTCATTGCAAAAATCATCATACAGATGCCCGCTTTCATATCAAATATTCCGGGACCTCTTAGTTTGTTTCCATCAACGGAGAAAGGCATTTCATCCAGCGTTCCAATATTCCAAACCGTGTCAATATGACCAACTATAAGCTGAGTTGGAGCTTGAAATTCAAAATCGTTGGGCTTACAAAGCAACTGTCCCGCTGTATCCTCACCTTCTTTATGCTCAACATCAAAATCCAAGTTCTGAAAATTATGGCTGATAATTTCCAAACTTTTATCAAAAGATGATGGCTCACTCGACGGTGTCTCTTGCTCGACGAGCATTTGGAGCAGATCTATAAAATCCGTCTTCTTTTCGACAAAAAAGCTATGAAGCTCCTGACCTAATTCCGTCATACTCTATTATCTTTTAAAATCTTTTGGTAAGGGAAAGTTATTACTTTCTTTGATTGTGCTGAAACGGTTAGGATGCAAATAAGCCAATAAAGGAGATTCACTAATTAACTTATTATCGTCAGCATCGTCTCCTTCTTGTCTGAGCGCATCTTCGTGTACATAGGCCGCAACAATTTCACCGACAATTATTTCCCATTCACCAAACTTCCCCATGATTTCATGTAGCGTACATTCCAGCTGTAGATAGGAATTTTCCATAAATACGCCCTCTACTTTTTGAGCTTTCACCGTTGGAATGGCATCAATAACCGGTTTGCTGTCATCCTCTTCGCGTTGAGAAGCTGCCAAACTAGTATGAACAAGCTGATCGGGTTGCGGAAAACTAACCGTAAAGACTTCTTCGCGCTGTATATTTCGATACGTTGTTTTCCGAGGGGTACCCATGAAGCCAAAATAAGGACCAAAACCAAGGGGCATCGCCATATGTTTAGGAGCCACATTAAACCTTCCGTCTTTTTCCTTACTTCCAACAACAAGCAGTGCATGAACCATGAAAAAGCGGTTCCATAAATTAGGATCATCTGTAATATCGATCATTGATGGAGAAGAGTTATCAGCCATAAAAACTATGTTTAGTCAGTTATTATTTTTTCTAAATCCCACGAACTGTCGAGATCTAAAATTTCTAGTATTTCGAAGAAGATAGCAGGTGGTTCAATAAGTTGTAATTTATTTCCCTTTTGTAGCCATCGGTGTAAAAATATAACACCCTCACTGTCAATGCGATCGCAACTAATTAAGTTTATTACCAGCTTTTCAATAGCCGGATTAAGGCGACTTAATATCATCTTTTTAGTTTGCAGGTTGAAATCACCCTGTACTGTAATTTTAAGTTTCTTGCTTTTCTTCTGAGTAGATATGGTATTCATCAGCAATAAATGATTTTATTTTTTGACCAAATTCCGAATAAATATCGATAATATTAAAATCGATAGCAGAGTACACTTTTTGTAGTCGCAGGAAGTCTGCATTAAAATGAAATTGTGGTAGTAATCCACAGTAGATAAAATCCAGAGACGTTATATTTGAAAGTTGTTCCGGTGTAGCACTATTCCCAAGGGGTAAATCCAGTAATATTGTTTGGGGTGATTTCTCCTCGAGGCTGCTAACCATATCAGAGAGTACAGTTAAAAAATCCTTCCCATATCTTTTAACAATAATAAGCGATGAAGAGCTGGAATAGTCTATTTCCAGATCAATATCTGATTTTTCAGCCAAATGATATGCCCCTGATTCTTTTGGCTCAATGTCCATCCCCAATTCATCATATGTTTCAAGAACAATCTCACTGTACTTTTCGGGCAGAAAAACTGTTTTTCTCAGAGGCTGGAAAATGGGAAGAAAATCCAGAGCCATAGATATCGGCTGGGGATAATCCTCATCAAAACCTTTGTACTTCACATTTACCATAGAAGCCAGTTCTATAGCCGTTGTCTTATATCCGAATTTATTATTTACTTTTTGACTTACGGGGTGCAGGGTAACAGCCTCACCCAACAACATTGTTAATTCTTGGGATTTTGCAATTTCAATTATTCGATTCATCATTGAACTCATTACACCATTTCTACGATATTTGGGAGACACAACAGCTTCGGCAACTTCTGCAATGTCGGAGTTATCTTTGGGAATTACGCTAAAAAATCCAATGGCTTCTCCATCTTTTTTCCGGGCAATAACCCCGAGCTTGTCCTTTGCCAGTACTGAAGCTTCAATCTTTTTGGGCAAATACAGATCCTCTTTGTTGTAAGAATATCCATATGTACGATAGAAAAGTTTTGAGATATCTTCTGCATCGGTATGCTTAATACGATCAATAGTAAACTCCTCTATATTTATATGAGACTCTTGATCTCCCTCATCTCTTATTTCAGCCTCACGTTGCACTGCGGATTGCTGCAGCAACTCATCTATATCATGGATTTGAATATTCTTAGCCAGCCTGAATTCCTTTCCCTCCTTACCTTTATTGATGAATGTAAATTCATCACTGAAAGATCGCATCAGTAAAAAGCCCGCCCCATCAAAATCATCTTCATCAAGTGCTTTATTGCTGTCATAAGTATGACGATCCGGATCAAATGGTTCTCCCATTTCACTAACTACAACTTCTATATGGGAGAATGTGTGATAAAACTCTATCTCAAAATTTTCTTTACTATCGCCGGGAAAGGCAAAAAGAATAACATCTGTAATAAGCTCACTCACAGCCACAGAAAAGCGAAGCGCTTCTCTATTTGTTAATCCACAGTTTACTCCCCAGCTGTATGTAAAATCACACACTGGACTTATGATTTGCTCATTTGCTAATATTTGAAATCTGGCATCCATAATTGATCATAATATTATAAAAATATCTAGATAGCTTTGTAGGGAGATGCCCTAGTTTTTTCTTATATCTCGTCTCAGTAATCTAATCCAAAGAGGTAGTTGTACAACAAAGTAGCATAATGAGATAACAAAAAGATTATAGGGATTTACCCTACAAAAAAGTGTGGCTTTTTATTTCACTTATTCTATTCAATTATGCATTTACTATTAAAAAGAAACTGTTTTTGAAATAAACAGGTAGGATATCTAATGAAAATCTACAGTGAATACCGATCGTTATTTTCCATTTCCTTTACCTTAGTTTTGTTTGCGTTAACTGCTATCAGCAATTCATATCAAGACAATAGCAAAGCAGAATATGATGCTAAATTCCAAAATGAGGTGTGGGTCGATACAATTTCGACAAGTTTATCTGGAAAACAACTATTTGACGAAACCTGTGCAACCTGTCATGGTGCTAATGGAAAAGGTGTTTCGAAAGACCTGCTGGGGTTACAGACTCAACCAGCTGACTTTTCTAACTGTAATTTTGCTACCCGTGAGCCTAACGGCGACTGGTTAGCAGTAGCCCATCAGGGTGGTCCAACAAGGGGATTTTCTACTCAAATGCCCGCATTCGGTGAAGCTCTGTCAGACGAAGATCTACAAAAAATTCTAAACTATATTCGAACCTTCTGCAAAGACGACAATTGGCCTCGGGGTGAACTCAATATGCCGCGTCCTCTGATTACGGAAAAGGCATATCCCGAGGACGAAGCTGTATTCACTACGTCAATTGATATAGAAAGCGAAGGTACTGTCAATAATGAAATTGTATACGAACGCCGTTTTGGTGCACGCAATCAAATCGAAATAGTTATCCCATTCGGATACCGCGAACAAATAAATGGTAATTGGACTGGAGGTCATCTAGGCGACATGGCTGTAGGTGTTAAACACGCAATGTATCACAACTATAATAGCGGGACTATTTTTAGCCTTGCTGGAGAAGTAATTTTACCAACCGGTGATACAGGATCGGGATTTGGTAATGGCACAACCGTTCTAGAGCCTTTTGCCTCATTCGGACAACTATTGCCGGCCAACAGTTTTTTTCAAGCACAAACCGGAATTGAACTGCCACTAATTCGAGAAGCCGGAGATGAAGCATTTTGGCGGGCAGCAATCGGCAAAAGTTTTAATCCCAACCCATGGGGACGAACATGGTCGCCCATGGTTGAACTAGTGGGATCACGAGAGCTTGAATCGGATGCCGCTACTCATTGGGATATCGTGCCACAAATGCAGGTAACGCTTAATACGAGGCAGCATATTATGCTGAATGTAGGAGTACGTATTCCGGCGGATGACCCCTCAAGAGATTC
The DNA here is from genome assembly GCA_041642075.1 of Fodinibius sp. Taxonomy (GTDB): domain Bacteria; phylum Bacteroidota; class Rhodothermia; order Balneolales; family Balneolaceae; genus Fodinibius. The sequence continues at coordinate 2,874 of JBEPXF010000134.1, read as the reverse complement.
TCAGTTTATGGTATACATTCTATGGGACTGGTTTGACGGTGGCTTTTTTGAAGGCTGGTAAAAAAAATTGTCCAATTAAAAGGAGGTTTCAGATGACGAAACACATAAATAAGCATCTAATTTTTATCCTCACACTCCCGGTACTGGTAATTTTTCTGGGGCTAAGTATCAATTTCGGTGAATCGGAATCTATTCCTGTTCCGCAGGTTCACGGCATGGATAAAACCATAGCAAATCACCTTCTTTTCAAGACCGGTGACAATTGCATGAGCTGTCACAACGATCTGATCACCCCCTCAGGAGAAGATATTTCTTTCGGAACAAGCTGGCGTGCTTCCATGATGGCCAATTCAGCCAGAGATCCGTACTGGCATGCAGCTGTTCGACGTGAGGTTATGGACCATCCTGAATCACAACCATTTATTGAAAATGAATGCTCCACCTGCCATATGCCGATGGCCCACTATCAGGCCAATACAGAGGGAAAGATGGCAGAAGTATTTTCAAACCTTCCGGCCGGCCAGGCAAAAACAAAACAGAATTTATTCGCTGTTGATGGTGTATCTTGTACTACCTGTCATCAAATAACTGATAAAAATTTCGGCCAACGTGAAAGTTTTGTAGGAGGATTTGTCATTGATACACTCAAACCGATGGGCGAAAGAGAAATATACGGTCCTTCTTCCATAAACTCCGGACGCTCTACCATCATGCATTCATCGTCAGGATTCAGGCAAAAGCAGTCAAAACACATTCAACAGTCGGAACTTTGTGCTACCTGCCATACACTCTATACCCATACTCTTGATTCTAAAGGTGAGGTTATCGGCGAACTCCCCGAACAGGTTCCCTATCTGGAGTGGAAAAACAGCAGTTTTGTTGACAATCAAAGTTGTCAATCCTGTCATATGCCTGAAGTACAAGACAGCACAGCTATATCTTCGGTATGGGGACAGCCGCGCGAAAATGTATCCAGACATTCTTTTCTAGGTGCCAACTTTTTTATGATGAGCATGCTGAACCGGTACCGGGATGAACTCGGCGTTCAGGCTCTTCCCCAGGAAATGGATGCTGCTATCAATCGTACCGTTGATCACTTGCAAACGAAATCTGCTCGAATTTTGATAACAAACGCTGATATTGATAGTAATCAGGCCATTGTTGATGTCGCTATTGAAAATCTGGCAGGACATAAGCTGCCCACGGCGTATCCTTCCCGACGTGTCTGGATTCATTTTTCCGTAGCAGATCAAAATGGCAATATCATTTTTGAATCTGGAGCTATTCGTCCTGATGGTTCAATTGTTGGTAATGACAATGATGAAAACGACGGGAAATATGAGCAGCATTATTCAGAAATTACTAGCAAAGACCAAGTGCAGGTTTATGAAGCAATTATGGCCGACCCGAACAATAAAATAACCACTGGCCTGCTGACCGCCATACGCTTTATCAAAGATAACAGAATTCTACCAGACGGTTTCGATAAAGCAACTGCTAATCAAGATATTGCCGTGCAAGGGCATGCATTCAATGATGAAGACTTTATTGGCGGAACTGACCGCGTTCGATACCGCATAAATCTGAAAAATATAGAAGGTCCTTTACAAATCAATGCCGATTTACATTATCAACCTATCGCCTATCGCTGGGCACAGAATCTTACTCTCTATGATGCTCCAGAAACCAACCGGTTCGTAAATTACTATGACTCAATGTCCAGTAATTCTTCAGTCATATTGACAAGTACCAAAACCATAATAGAATAGAGAATTCTAACAACATGAACAGGTATCAATTATGAGTAAAGAAGACCTATACTATATGGAAGAAGAACAAAGTTTAGCTGAAATAGCTGATTTTCTGGAAAGAATTGCAGGAAATATCAGACAAGGTAATATGATACTCTCGGATGATTGCAAGTTGGATCTACCCAGAAATGTAATCCTAAATATAGATGTAGACCGGCGTACTAAACCCGATGTTACGGCTACCAGCGTAGAGATTCAGTTAAAATGGAAAGAGTAAGACAATTTACATTTTGAAATTATGTTACATCAATCATTTCGATATCAGACCTGTTAGCGAATTCTATTAAATGACAAATTAAGCCGTTAGATATCAATTGTATATGCTTTTTTAAAAAGCTTCACCAGTACTTAAATCCCTTATTATGCAGCGATGTAGTATTTATCCCGACAAGTATTAGGTATTTAACCTGTGAATAAACAAGGGCACAGTTAAAGATTTTAAAGTTGACTAAACAATATTAAGAATTTTAGTCTATGAGGAATTACCACAATTTACTTTGTGCCAGAAGACGTTTTTGATTTAAGTAAAATTTTAGGATAAAAATCAGATCTTCATAAAAACCTTAAAAATTAAGAAATATCATCATGGAAAATACTAAAGAGTCTAAAAGAGAAAAGTACATCGAAAATCTTTCCAATAAACTCAAAGAATGGGACCAAGACCTAGAAAAGGTTGAAGAAGAAATAGATGATCGGTTTGATGAATTAAAAAGCGACTACCGTGATAAAATCGAAAATCTTCAGGAAGTACGATCTAAAATCAATGAAGAACTCAACAAGATTGAAGAAAGCAGTTCAGAAGCTTTTGATTCAATAAAGAAAGATCTTGAGAAGTTGTGGAAAAATTCCAAGAAGAGCCTCAATTCACTGAAAGATGAATTGGAAATAGGCTAAAGGTCAAGAACCAAAAATAACATTTGAACAATATTCAATATAAAAAAAGAGGTAATATGTCATTAGCTAAAGTAATTGAAGTACTGGGAGAAGGAAAAACGATAGAAGAAGCTGTAGAAAATATAAGAAAAGAGGCTTCAAAAACTGTAGAAAACATTACAAGCATTTA
>JBEPXF010000133.1:0-8316 GCA_041642075.1 Fodinibius sp. | reverse complement strand
GATCGCCTTTAATATTATTTCACTTAAAATTAATCAGTTTGCTGGCTTAACATCAAAAGGACTTTGAGGCAGAGATTCTACACGACGGTTCTTACGGCATCCCTGTCCCGGATCCTGATCAATACAGGGAACCGGAGCTTTACCCAGTCCGCGTACAGTAAGTCGGCTTTCTGCTACGCCATTTTTGATGTAGAAGCGGGCAACTTCCTCAGCTCGCCGCTGACTAAGTCGAAGGTTATACTGGTCACCACCTACATGGTCGGTGTAACCTTCAATACGTATATGAAATTTACCGGCACTCATAATCGCTTTCACATTATCCCGCAGGATGCGTGCGGCAGCCTGGTCAATATTTGAGCGATCAAACTCAAAGTTTACGACATCGAGATCATCTTCACGAAGATAAGGCGGATCTTTTGGATCATTAGGATCAGTTCCTAATTCGAGTTCCTGAGCGTCAGTAAAGCCATCGCCGTCCGTATCCGAATTATTGGGATCCGTATTGTGCTCGTTAATTTCATCGTAATCACTGAGCCCGTCACCGTCACTGTCAGTAGCGTTGGGATCAGTTCGGTGCTCATTGACTTCTTCACCGTCGGTCAGCCCATCGCCATCGCTGTCTGCATTATTTGGGTCCGTGTTATAGGAGTTGACTTCTTCTCCGTCGGAAAGCCCGTCTTCATCACTGTCAGCTACCAGTGGGTCAGTATTATACTCATTGACTTCCTCACCATCAGTAAGTCCGTCGCCATCGGTATCCGCATTTTCCGGGTCAGTTCCTAATGTTTTTTCCCGTTCATCAGTTAATCCGTCGCCATCCGTGTCGACATTTTGTGTTGTTTGTTCACTTGTGCTACAGCCATACTGAACAGCAGAGCCGGCTACAAGCATAAAAGAAATTAAAAATATATTGAGAGCTCTTTTCATAATAGAATCAGTAAAAATTTATAGTAATTAGCAGACAATAAATATGGGACTGTGCAGCTTTAAAGGCAAAAAATATTTTGTATTAAAATATAAAAATTTTAATGGTACATGGAAGAAAGAAAACCAGTGCAAAAGATTAGCATTAGTCCTTTAAACAGCTTATATTTGCAAACTCTTAATGGGGCTATAGCTCAGTTGGCTAGAGCGCTTGCATGGCATGCAAGAGGTCCGGGGTTCAAGTCCCCGTAGCTCCACATCCGGGGGTAGGCCCTGCGCAGCCAGCTCCCTCTGAACTCCGTCAGGACCGGAAGGTAGCAGCGGTAGGAGGTCGTAGCGGCGTGATGCAGGTTGCTTGCCCCCTCTTTTTTTGAGCCTACTTTCTTTTGGCTTAGCCGGATGTTTTGCGTTCGATATCGCCTGCGATATGCTCGGCATGAACCCGCGTGTTTTCAATGAACAAGCTGCTGGTATCCATTCCTCCGCAGACCACACCCGCTACATAAATACCCTTTCGATTGGTTTCCAGAGTCTGTTCATTATATACCGGCATGCGTTTTTCATTATTGGTTAGCTCGATCCCAAATGTCTTCATCATTTCAAAGTTGGGCTGATAACCCGTCATAGCCAATACAAAGTCGTTGGGGATAGTCTTGGTTCCATCCGGGGTGTCAAGCACGACTTCGCCGGGTCTGATCTCTTTGACTTCCGTATTGAAATAGCCGGTTATCTCATTGTTCTTGATGCGATTTTCGATGTCAGGTTTAACCCAGTACTTAACGGTCTCCTTGATTTGCGAGTCGCGAACGGCCAGGGTAACATTTGCATTAGCCCTGTAAGTTTCCAACGCCACATCTACCGCCGAATTACCTCCTCCAATGACCAATACATCCTGCCAGGCATAGGCATGTGCCTCGTCGTAATAGTGTTTGACCTTGTCAAGTTCCTCGCCGGGTATGTTCATCATTTTTGCGATATCATAAAATCCGGTAGCTACGACAACTTTAGAGGCATTATATTTGGCCTGATCGGTTTGGACGATAAACTTCTGATCTTCACCGTTAACCACTTCTACCTCTTCATAGAGATGGATATCCAAATCATAGCTTTCGGCGGCGCGGCGGTAATACTCTAATGCTTCACGTCGGGTGGGTTTGGGATTATGAGAGATAAAGGGAACGCCGCCAATCTCCAGCCGTTCAGAAGTGGAGAAAAAGGTCATGTCCTTTGGATAATTATAAATACTGTTGACCAGACATCCGCGCTCAATAATTTTGGCAGGAATGTCTCTTCGTTTAAGTTCAATGGCGGTTGCCAATCCAATAGGTCCGGCTCCAACAATAATAACCATAGTTATAGTGCTTCTAAACGTTTGCAATTTAAATGATCGCTAAAAATATACGAATCAAGTGAATATTACATGAATTGTAGGTATACAAGTATTTTATGGGATAAATAATTTCTGCCAATATTACTTATGGAATCTTTTTAGCCGAAGGTAATCCTTGTAAGATACTTCATCAACTCTTCATGTCAGAGAAGAACTTTATCGCCATAATTGATATTTTAACCATTCGCAGTTTTTAATTTTTGATATATCTATATATAAATAATGACCAATCGATTTGAACAGACTCCCCGTGTTGACACTGATTCTTCTAAAAAGACCGTTTCTGCCTCCCGTGCCCGAATGAATGAGATGGTGATGCCCAATGATACAAATCCACTGGGCAACCTGATGGGAGGACGTCTGATGCAGTGGATGGATGTGTGTTCAGCCATATCTGCACAACGTCATTGCAATCGTAATGTGGTAACGGTGGCAGCTGACAGCATAGAGTTTAAAAATGCTATTAAACTGGGAGAGTTGGTCGTTATTGAGGGTGAGGTAACACGAACCTTTAATTCCTCTATGGAAATAGCTATGGAAGCATGGTCTGAAAATTTACGTACTGGAGAGCGAAGACTTTGTACGACGTCATTTTATACATTTGTAGCAGTGGATGCCGATGGACAAACCGTGCCGGTACCGGAAATTATTCCCGAGACAGATTTTGAAAAAGAACGGTATAATCAGGCCCAAAAACGCAGGGAATTGCGTTTGGAAATTTCCCGACAGAACAAAGATGCCCACCAGAAAGATAAATCTAAGTAGTGGAAGCGGTGGAAACTTTTGAAACTATATCTTCCAGGATCATGTAGAGGCAGGGAACGATTACAAGGATGATAGATGTGGCGAAGACAATACCAAAGCCAAGAGATATGGCCATTGGAATCAGGTGATAGGCCTGGCTGGAAGTTTCCAGAATGATGGGAGTGAGCCCTCCAAAAGTTGTTAATGTAGTTAAAGCAATGGGCCTGAAGCGTCGAAGTCCTGCCTCATGAATGGCTTCAAAAGCGGATTGCTCCTTTCTTTTTTTGTTGGCAAGATCGATCATGATTAAGGAGTCATTTAGTACTACTCCTGAAAGGGCAATAACGCCCATCAGGCTGACCAGCGATAGGTCATACCCCAGCAGAATATGGCCGATAACAGCACCGACAATGCCAAAGGGAATGGCCCCCATTACAATAAGAGGCTGGATATAACTACTGAAAGCGATAGCAAGGAGTGCATAAATTACAATCATGGCCAATGCAAAGCTACCCCACAATGCTTGTGTGGATTCGCGCATTTCAGCTTGACTACCTTCAAAGCTCCAGGTAACCCCTGGGAAATCTTCTCTGAGTTGAGGCAGGGTTTCTGTTTGTATGGATTCCAGAACACGGCTTACTGCATTTGATGGTTCGGCATCCATGCTAACCGATACCACCCGTCTGCCGTCCCTCCGGTTGATACTGGTAAATGCTTCTCCCTCTTCAATGTTTACGACATCGAGTAAAGGAACTTCCATTCCGGTAGGGGTTTGGATCACCAGCTCTTCAAGGTTGTAGATATCTTTTCGCTGTTCCTTTGGAAGCTTTACCCGTACCTCAATTTCATTGGTACCACGAAGCTGACGCATAGCGAGGGCTCCGTAAAAAGCATCCCGGAGCTGCTGCCCTACCATTGATGACGTCAAACCGAGCTTTCGCCCCTCGGGAAGAAGCTTGAAATCAAACTGAGTTTTACCTCGGTTGTAATTGTCGTTGACATCCCGAGTTGCATCGTAAGATTCGACTTCATTCAAAAACGACTGGCTTGCTTCTTCCAGCACATCAATATCGGAGTGACTTAAATCAACACTGATATCGGGCAGATAGCCTGCGGGACCCCGTTCCGCTTCAAATGTAATTTGGTCCACACCTTCCAGGTCGCCAATTTCATCCCGCCAGAGCTCTATGACGTCCTGGGCTGTCATGTCTCGTTCGTTGGGGGGCTTCATTACAATTTCTACATCGATAAAGCTCTGGCCACGTACATTGGTTTTTATCCCGTCAGCTACGCGATCCAGGTTGTGTTCCTCAAACATGCGGTGGGTAGAATTCGAAATTTCCCGGGCAACCTTAGCGGCTTGGTCTGGGGTAGTGCCTACGGGAAGTGATACTCCCGACTCAATTTCATCGGCTGCAACCTCAGGCATCATAACCATTCCCATATGGTCGCTGTATCCGTAACCGCCCACAACTATAAGCAATGCAATAGCCGTGGTGAGCGTGATGTATCGGTAGCGAAGGCAGAGATCGAGAAAAGAACGGTAGTAGGTGTCAATGAAATGATTGAAACGCTGAGCAAACGCTTGTTGCCAGCGATGCACTTGCTGGCCGATTTTAAATTTACTTTCCTTTTTGGAGCTGTGAGCAAGATGTGCTGGGAGAATGAAAAGGGCTTCCAGAAGAGAAACGGCAAGTACTACAATAACGACAGCGGGCAGGGGCCACCAATATTTTCCCGTAGTACCCGGAATGAAAAGAAGGGGTACAAAGGCAATGATATTGGTTAGTATAGCAAAAGTTACGGGTTTGCTCATGTCCCGGGCACCTGCTATGGCGGCCTCGAGAAAGTTCAGGCCTTGTTGCCGATATTCATAGACATTCTCTCCCACCACAATAGCATCATCCACTACAATACCAAGGACAACGAGAAAGCCAAACATCGAAATCATATTGATGCTCAGCCCGACCATAGGAAGGAAGAGCAATCCTCCCACGAAGGAGATCGTCATTCCCATCATAACCCAGAAAGCCAACCGGTACTCAAGGAAAAGTGCCAGAATAAATAAGACAATGAGGATTGCAATGACTCCGTTTTCAGTTAGTAATGATAACCGATCCTCGTAGTCCTGGGCGCTACTGCTGTCAATACGATATTTTACGCCTGGAGGGAATCCATTTTCTGCCTCTTCAAGGATCGTTTGAACGGCAGAGGCTATATCTAGGGGTGATTGATCACCGATTCTATAAATCTGAAGGTCAACAGTCGGCTGCTGGTTGAACTCTCCATGAAATCCCGTTTCTTCAAAACCATCAGTAATTTCGGCGAAGTCGGCTAATCGGACGGATCCCCCTGAGTCAGAGGAGACAACTTCAATATTGCCGAATTCCTCGGCCCACTGTTTGCGCTCTTGCATTCGCAAAAGGATTTCTCCAGCATTGGTTTCTACAGCACCTGCCGGTATATCCTCGCTTGACTGACCGATCAGGTCGGCAATATTTCCTAGCGTCAGATCATATTCGCGGAGCCGATTTCGGGGAATCTCCACATGAGTTACATAGTCGGGGACATTACCAATTTCAACTTGCGTGATTTCCGGATCATTTAATAGCTGGTCTCGAATATTTTCAGCCAGCTTTCGCAGCGTCCAGATATCAGTATCCCCATATAGCCCGATGCTCATTACCTCGCGCTGATTCGACTGTAGCTGAACCTCAGGTTCTTCAATGTCATCAGGGAACGTTCGAATTCTGTTTACTGCTTGGTCAATATCCTGAAAGGTCTTCATCCGGTCTGTACCGGCAACCAGTTCAATGGTAATATCACCTGATCCCTCATTGGCTGTGGAAGTTACCTCTTTAATTCCATCTACGCCTCTGATTGCTTCTTCAACCGGCCTTAATATTCCCTGTTCAACTTCAGCCGGTGCTGCACCGGGATAGGTAACGCTTACCTCAACTACATCCAGTTGGTATTGGGGAAAGACCTCTTTCTGTATATTAAACATCGTCCAAATGCCACCCCCCAAGAGAATGATCATCAAAAGATTGGCTGCAATGGGATTGCGAGCCATATAGGCTATAGCTCCGGTATGATCGCTTCCGTGGTTGTCATCTTTTTCAGCGTTGCTCATTTAATCAGAGCTTCTATTTGTTCTGTTTCTATTCTGACATTCCTATTCAGCAGAAGTGGAATCGGATCCCTGAAGTCGGAGAGGCGCTCCCTCAGAGACGGTGGTTAGATTAGTTGTAACCACTTGATCCTGATCAGTTAGTCCGTCCGCAATATAGGCGTACTGTTCATCCCGGAATACGATATCGACATCTTTGATATGCAGTTCCTGGTCCTCCATAATCCAAACCGTATCGTTTGTACGGATATAGTCCCGATTTAATCGGATAACATCGGTCAGTTCTTCGCCTTGTAGTGTGGTTTCTACAAAAGAACCGATCATTAGTTTGGGTAAATCAGCATTATCAGCATGATAAGCTAATGGATCGGGCACTGAAATAAGCACACGGGCCAGCCGGGTTTGTTCTGCCAGGGATCCCATCATTTTGTCCAGGTAGCCTTCCCGGTATTCCCCTTCTTGCCAGGCTGTACGATTTCTTATCTTCACTTCTGACCCTTCTGATTGGCTGGTTTCGGAAAAAGTGAGCCAACGGAGCTTGGATACCGCAACGGTTGCTTCAACCCAATATTCATCCAGCCCCACCAAACGGCCAAGTTGTTCCCCGGCGGCAACCTGGGATCCAACATTTACATTTCGACTGAGAATATGAGCGTCAAAAGGAGCTTTGATCGTTGTTCTTTGTAACTCTGCTTCTGCCTGATCAACCGCTGCCTGAGCAGATTCTACGCTTGCTTTAACGGCATTAAGCTGAGGCTGTCGGAGAATACGCGCCTCATTATCTTCAGTAAGGGTATCTCCAAATATCCGATATTCACTTTGAGCAGCTTGTTGGCGTCCCATTTCAAGATTTAGGTCAGATTGAACCTGCCGCAATTCACTTTTTCGCTGCTGTAAGGTGTTTTTGTAATCCGTTGAATCGATTTGAAGCAGCACTTCTCCTTTTTCTACATATCCGCCGGGAGTAAAAGAAGGAGAGCGTTCAATGACTTCACCACTTATTCGGGGACTTAGTATAATATCTTGCGCTGCTTCTACCGTACCCATGGCTTTGATTGTGGGACGAAAGTCCCCCTGTTGAACTGAAGTAACATCTACAAGCATTGCTGTTTCCTGGGTGGCACCAGTCTGGGTAGCGGTTGGTTCTGTTGAAAAAATAAGTGTAGTAAGTGCTAAACCAGCAATGAGAATAAAAAAACAGATTAAAAGCGTTTTTTTCCAATTCATGCGGAAGTGATCTTATTTAGCCGGATATTGTATAAATTTAAACCCCTATGGTTTTTCTGTTTTTAGTGAAGGTGATAATCTTCCTAAAGAACAACAGGCTCAATAACGTAAATAATAAATCTATAGGAATTTTGAAGTTCCAGATTTATGATATGTTACCAAGCATTTCCATTAATATTGATATTGGAAGAAGAAATAAAAAGGAAATTTTAGGTAAAATCATTCAGAAAAGCCCTTATCCCCAATGGGCTATTTGGTAAATAGCACTAATATTGGATTGTATCTTAAATAGCTAAAGTTGACTATTCAAAAGTTTTGAATCATTTGTTATGGCATACTGGAGACAGGATAATACGTATTTTGAAAAAAATATTTCCGGTTATTTTTCTGCTGCTATTTCCATTTTTGATTCTACCTTAACTCCTGTTTTAACAGAGTTTGCAATAAAACACTTTTTATGGGCCTGATGGTGCATGTCAGAGGCCTCTTTTTCAGTGGGAGCGGAATCAGGGTGATATGTTACATTTGGATGTAGCGTGACTTCCGTTATGGCAAGGTTGCCATTATGATCTTTCTCCATCTTTCCTGTGGCCTGATCCTCATATTCTTCGACTATAAATCCTCTCTTGGCTGCAATAGAGAGAAACCAAAGCATGTGGCAGCTTGAGAGGGCAGCTACAAAGGCCTCCTCGGGATCAACTGCAGAAGAATCTGACAAGGGCGTTGGAACAACCTGTGGGGAAGAAGATGCCCGTATGGTTTCCCCACCATCAAAATGCCATTTATGAGCTCGTTTATAGCGGTTGTCCGTAAATTTTTGCCCCTCTCTTGACCAGAATATGGTAGCAGTATATTGTGACATAGAAATAAAATATATTTAGTTATCTATTGAATATAATGA
>JBEPXF010000132.1:0-8360 GCA_041642075.1 Fodinibius sp. | reverse complement strand
GAGCGCATGGATTACGATCTGAAGATATCGGCCCTGGAAGGTGAAAAAATTAAGGAGCTCAAAAAGCTGATGAAGCAGCGCGCCCTTGAAAACAAGGAATACGACTCGTCGAGCTTGCTGGTTACCTCCAGCCGCCACCGCGATGCCCTGCAAAAAGCCCAGAAAAATGTACGGAGTGCTATTCAGGCCCTGGAGCAGGGAATGACCGGCGATTTCCTCGCCATTGACTTACGGGCCGCACTCAAAGACCTGGGAACAATCACCGGAGAGATTACGACCGAGGATATACTGGATTCTATATTCTCCCGGTTTTGTATCGGGAAATAAAGAAATAGAACAAAGATTGTACAAATAATTCCCTCCCGTTTTTAATGGCTATAAAATAATCCTTGAACTAAAAGATAAAAGCGGAATTATCTATATAGTTTCATTTTCTTACGCGCTAATGCATTCCCACGCTATTAATATCCCTCCTATTCAGTTACGATAGCTTTTATTCTCTGCACCACCCCGGTGCTGTACAATTGTTCATCCTGCTTTACTTCACCCTTAGCAGAGGCTTTATGACCATAAGTAATCAACCAAACCTGGTCGGCTCCGGCAATGTCGGATCCGTGGCTCCGCCAAGTATCCAGTGGTTTGGTGCCCCGCCCGTGGTCCGTCGTAACAATAAAAGTCGTCTTTCCCTTGTAATAGGGATCGTGTTGGGTGTAATTCCAAAGCTCTTTCAAAAAAGCATCGGTGCTATGGGCCGAGTTCAGATAGGCCTGGTAGTTACCGTCATGAGCAAAATCGTCAGTTTCCCCATAAGCAATATAGACGATATCCGGATGCTCCCTCTTCATATACTCCAGCGCATAAATGTGGGTAAACATATCCAGGCGGACCGATCCCCAGGGGCTGGGCGTATGCGGCTGCACCTTGTTAAGAAACTGCTCGATTTCCGTAAGCTCATCGCCCTTAACCTTCTCAAAACCTGCATTAACCGGTACGCTGCTGCGTTGCTCATTAATGATATACGGAAACACATCCCAGCTGCCGAAAGCCGCCACTTCTCCTTCATAGGTATCGCTGCTATTCAGCTTTTCCAGAATGGTAACATTGGGATTATTGATTTTATCATTACTATTAATATGCTTATCGTCGGCTTCGCCTGTCAGAATTTCGTTATATCCCGGATATGAAAACACCATGCCGTTCGTCAGATTTACTTTACTCCCCTCCTTCCGGTTCCCATGAATCGTACCTGTCTCAACAATCGTATTCCAAATAAACGGAAGCAAGGCTTTACGTCTCTCGATCGGTGTTTCGCGCCAAAACTTTTCTTTTAAAGAGGAGGCATTGGATACATAATCTTCATTATCGATTAGTAGGGAGTCCGCCCCAGTAAATAGTTCCTGCCAGCGAAGACCATCGAGCGTTATAAGCACAATTTTTTCTACTGACGAGTCATTTTGAGCTGGGGCGTTTTTATTCCAGCCACCGAAAAGGAAAAGGAGTCCGGACAATATCAACACTGAGTGTACAAATCGTTTCTTCATATCTAATTATTATTAGTTATTGATAATCAGGAGTTATAATAGGTCATATATTCCCGCTCAAAGGAGCCATCATTGTATAAATTAATCATGGCATAGCCCGGCGGTGTTTGATGGTAATTACCATTCCACCAGTTACCACTGACAGCACCATTACAGTAATAGGTTACATCGTTATAATCGACTCGATCCAGCAAATGGATATGACCGCTTAAGCATAGCTGCACATTGGAATGTCCATGAAATAATTCAACAATCCGGCGGGCATCGATATGCATCCAGGCGCCGGGGACTTCCCAATCCCCTGATTTTTCATTATCACCATCAAAATAGGCCGCTGCGCACACAATAGGAATATGCGACAGCACCATGACGGGCGTGTCCTTTGGGGTTGACGAAAGCTCTTCCTTGAGCCATGCAAACTGTTCCTCATCGAGCCGGGCGGTATACCAGTCACCATTCACCGAACGGGTGCTGTCAAGCACGATGAAATGCCAGCCTGACCGGTCGAAGCTATAGTAACGCTGGTCTAATTCCATGGCCTCCATCGCCCATTTTTTGCCGTAAAGCGGGTCGTTCTTCGCCCCTTCTCCCCAGACGTCGTGGTTGCCAATGCAGTTAACCACCGGCAGCCTATTTTCTTGCTGAAGAATTCGGTGCCAGAGGTCCCACTGCTCTTCAACTTTTGAACGACTAGCGCCCAGGGCATCATTAATCGAATCTCCACCGTTAAAAATAATATCCGGAGGATCCTGTTGTTCCTGCAGGTGATGCAGGCACTGTTCCAGTCCCCTGGCAGAACGATATTTATCATCCGTATTATTGCTCACATGCACATCAGTGATATGGGCAATTCGCAATACCCGATTCTTGTTTACGATCGCCTGCTGATAAGTTTTCCCTGCCGTCAAAAGGCTGCCCAAGGAAGCACTGCCGGAATATTTTAGAAATTCTTTTCGATCCATTATAAAACCTCCATATGTTATTTAAGCCACCAAGGCGTCTCGCGAATTCCGTCATTGCCCGATCCAAACTGGTGTTCAATGGCTGCCGAGACATTAGCATTATTATTCTGATATTCGCTTTGGGGATAGATCCATCGCATGGGAGGTGATCCGGTCTGAGGCTGCAGAAATTCAGGATAGCCTGTTCTCATTTGCTCAAAGTAGAGCGTCCATCCTCCCTGCAAGAACGATCGCAAGTATTTCTGCAGAGCGATACGCTTTATCTTTTCCTCCGTCGTTGCAGCGGCCGACAAATTGACCTCTTCTCCCTGCAGGTACTCCTCAGCTGCTTGTTCATCAACATAGGAGGCATAATTCTCTGCATAGGTATTGTAGAAAGCAAAGCTGGCCTTCACCCCTTCGTTATAGTAGGATTCTACCGACGAGCTGTTTATCCAACCCCGCAATCGGGCCTCTGCCAGAATAAACTGAAGCTCAGAATAACTCAATAAAACGTGTGGCTCATTAGTCGGGTCTTGGGTATAGCGAAGGTTGACGAGTGAGATATTGCCTGCTGCTGCCTTATCACTGTTTTTGCCATACTGACCAATTGGATTACCCCCTTCGTACGCATCAAAATTATCGATGGCTAACCCCTGCTTACTGGCATTTTTGGTTTGGTTGGCATAAATAAATAAGCGGGGATCCTGCCGATCCTGTAGTCGCTTAATGAATGTAGAATCGACATAAATATCAGAACCATAGGTGCTGGAGTTATACTCGCCATACCGGCTGCCCAGCTGATCGTAGAACTCCATCTGTCCGTTGCCAGCAATCGATTCTATGAGCGGCTCGTTCTGCGCAATGGAAGCAAACCGAGCAGAAATATCCATATCCATCTCTCCTACCTTATTGGATAAGGTCATCAGTACCTTGAGCCGAAAGGAGTTCACCAGTCTCCGCCATTTGGAGGCATCCGATGAGTAGATAATATCTCCTTCAATAACATCGTTATTTCCCTGTAGCAAGGTATTAGCTTCTTCGAGCTCCGCTAAAATACCCTCGAAAACGGCCTCCTGTGTATCATATGCCGGGGTATAAATGTTTTCTTTTTCTCCTTGCAGTGCTTCAGAATACGGAATATCACCGAACCTCAGTGTCAGGTTATAGAAGTAATAGGCCCTAAAAAACTTACCCAGCGCCTCGTATACCGGTTTATTGACACGCCTTGCTTCCTCAATCATTTTAGTGACATTCCGCAGACGATTGTAGTCATCGAAACTTCCACGATTCCATTTATAATACTGCAGTGAACTTTCGCCCGAGGTACTCACAATCATCCGGCTTGCAAGCAAAGGGTTAAGTCCCTCTACCTGAAAGGCGTTAGCTTCGATTTCAGTCAACAGTAACTGCGGAGGTGTCTGGAATACACTGTTCGGGTTATCGTCAAGCTTTTGCAAATCATTACACGAAGTAATGATGAATACCGTCATCAAAAGGATGGATAGTAACTTCTTCATTGTTGGGATCTTTATAATTTTAAATGAATTCATGATTTTAAAGGGATAGGTCGATCTTAAGCCCTATATACCGACTGGAAGGATCTTGCAGATCGTCGTCATTTCCGAAATCAGGGTCGATAATTTTTGCCTTCTTCAGGATGGCAAGGTTGTAGCCGAAAACTGTAAGGTTCAGCTTCTTGATACCCAAATTGGGAAATAAGTGAGCCATACTATAGGTCAGTGAAACATCCCGAAGCTTTACGAAGCTGCGATTGAAAACATTGGCGAACAGCTCGCTCTCGTCCTGGGTAACCCGTGCCCGGTACGGATAATTTTGAGCCCACTGCTGCCAGCCTACTGCTGTCGTATTTTCCTTAAACTCGCGACTATCACTGATCACATTTCCATCCGTATCGGTCTGCAGTTCTCCGCTAACCACATTCACGCCTTCAGGAATGTACACTGGTTCGCCGGCGGCATACTCTTCATCCCTCCACTGTGTTGATTCAGGATGTTTACCGCCCCACCACATTTTCTCTACGGTCAGAGAATTCATCACTCCGCCTACAGCACCATCGATACTGACGTTAAGGGCAAGTTTTTTGTACTTAAACTGATTCTGAAATCCAAACCGCCAGTCGGGTAACAGGTGTCCTTTCAGTTGGGGATACGGATCCTGTGTAGGCAGCCCGGTTTCCTCATCGAGTATCAGGCGATCATCCGGTGTTTTCATCCATCCGGTAGCGTAGTAGTTATCAGCACGTTCGCCCTCTGACAAATTATTGTATTTATCCTGGTCGCCATAAATACTTGTCAGCCGTTCAATGTACCGCGACCAGTTAGCTGTCAGGTTCCAGCTGAAATTTTGGCGCTGGACCGGTGCCGTATTAACGGTCACCTCCACCCCGTTGGTGGTATATTCGTTGCCATTAATTTTGCGGCTGCTAAATCCGGAAGCCAATGAGATCGGCAAGTCAATGATCTGGTTTTTATCTACGATGTTGTAGTAGGTTACATCAAAGTTGAACCTGTTGCTAAACATTCCCGCTGACAGACCTACTTCCTTGGTAATGGACTGTTGCGGATTAATAAAGGGATTGACAATTCCCGAAGGATACGTCAGCTGTGAGTTGCCATTGAAATCCCCCGTTTTGTTATAGTAAGCAACCGTTTGATAGGGATTGTTAAAATCTGGATCGAGGTCGCTGGATACCTTCGCCCATGAACCGTATACCCGCAGGTTTGAGATGGGCTGCGGCAGATCAACAAGGTTAGAAATCACGGTACTTAAGGAAGCCGAAGGATAAAAATAAGAATTATTTGACTCTGGCATGACGGATGACCAGTCGTTACGTCCCGACAGGTTCAGAAAAATAGCATCCAAAAACTCCAGGTCAACAGTTCCATACAAGCTTCGTATTGCCTTTTTGAGCTGCTCGGTGGAACCCTGAACATTCCGCTTGGTATTGGACAGGCTGTACACACCGGGGACCACCAAGCCGTCGGTTGAGTTGTAGTATTCTTCGTAACTCTGGTAATTTGAATTTGCCCCGGCAATGACATTGAAATTAAAGAAGGACGTCAACTGATTTTCGTACCGGAATCGCAAATTGTTATCAAAGGTGAGCGCATCCATATTCCAGGTTTTATAAAAGCCGTCCCGGGGATCGCCATACCGGAGATATGATTTGGGACGCTCCTGGTCTTCGAACCGATCTTTCTTATTGACCGACGACCGTGCCTGCACATAAAAATTCTTCGTCACATCCCATCGCAACTTTAGCTGTCCACGGTATACATCAGAATCATACTCTTGGTTGCGATTATAGGCGCCGAAATAGGGATTGTTGTACCAGGCATAATTCCAGTTGGCCTGTTTGTATCCTTCCTGGCCGGGAACCCAGAGGTGATTTTGCTGGTCCTGGGGATCCACATCGGTACCCTGCCAAATAAGGAGCGTATAAATATGGTTGTTAGGCCCATATCCGTAGGCAGGATAGTTGGGCGACTTTACTTTATTGTAGGATACTTTGTTATCCAGCGTGATGGAAGAACTGATATTAAAGGTGGATGCAAATGAAAGGCCGCCGCGATCCACCGAAGTGTTTGGCACTCGGCCCTGCTGGTAGCCATAATTGCTGGAGAATCGATACCTGGCATCATCCTTTTTATAGGCCAGGGAAAAGTCGGTAGTGCTAAATATACCCGGACGCATGAATTCCTGTAGGTTATCGTGCGATTCCCACGGAATCGGCACACGCTCATAGCGCGACTTGTCGTCATATTTGGTACCTTCTACTGTGCCATACCATTCAATAGTCTCTCCGGTCTGTGTGTCGCGGATAGGACTATTCCACTGTGGAATCATTTTATCTCCTTCAAACTTGGGGCCCCAAATCATATCACCATCAGAGATTCCGCCTCCTTTGCCATCCCAAAATTCATACTGCCCGTTTGAGCCGTTACCATACTGCTTTTGTACTTCCGGAAAGATCGCATAACCAGCGGTGCGCATCGTACTGTTTGATATATTGACTTGCAGGCCTTCTGTTTTAGCATCTTTGGTAGCAATCAATATCGCGCCGTCCTTTCCACGGGAACCGTACAAGGCGGACGCCGTTGTTCCTTTGAGCACATTAATTTCGGCAATATCATTTTTAGAGATATCAAAAAAATCGGTTTCGACTGGCACATCATCAATGACGATGAGCGGTTCTTTACCCCGTAGCAAAATTTCCGGGCTCTGAAACAGACCGGTTGGATTATTTACTGTGAGTCCCGATACCTTACCGCTAAAGAGGTTTGCTATATTAGGTGTAGTGGTACCTTCAAGAGATTCGGTTTCAATTTCCTGCGTGGAATAACCAATTTTCTCTTTCCTCTGAGTGACCCCCATGGCCGTAACCACAACCTGACCAATTTCACCTATGGCCATCTTCAAGGATACATCAATGACCTCACGGCCAGCCACAGGTATCGTTTTCTTTTCATATCCAACGAATGAAAAGATGAGCGTATCCGGCGGACCCGCCGATAAACTATAATTCCCGTCGATGTTGGTGGAGGTCCCCTGAGTTGTCCCTTTGATCATGACATTTACTCCGGGCAAAGACTCCCCGTCGGAGCCGGTGACGGTACCCTTAACCTGATTATCCTGAGCCTGACTTATAATATTTATGCATAAAAAGCCAATGACTAATAGCCAATACTTTTTCATTATAATATTTCCGATTTAAAAAGTTCGATATTTGTAATTTTGATATGAGTCCTTACTCATATTTAATTCTGAAATCAAACATACAGGCAAGCTTTAACCATGGTATTAGATCAATTTTATTTCTGGATTAAGGCCACTGTCAATTACAGACAGAATGATTATAATTTGATAACAGCATTGGACAACAAAAACTCGTATGCCAAAATCGATCCTTACTTTTTGTCAGACCATTAGAATAATACGAGTTCAATAGGAACCTACTCCGACTAATTAATCCCTTTCCAAAACGGAGATCTCTTCTTTTTTGTTAGCACTCATTCAAACTATGCTGAACAACCGTAAAAAAGTATTATGAAAATTATTATTGTAGGAGCTACGGGCACCATCGGCCAAAAAGTAACCGCTGACCTTGAAGGTGAACACGACATTATTAAAGTGGGAACCCAAAGCGGTGATATACAGGCTGATATTACTAAGCCGGAATCAATTAAAAAGCTATTTGAGGAGGTGGGATCTTTCGATGCTCTGGTTAATGCGGCCGGCGGTGGACATTTCGGTCCTCTTAAGGAAATGGACAGCGACGATTTCCAGGCTGGCCTGAACAGCAAGCTCGCAGGACAAGCGAATCTCGTTTTAATCGGACAGCGTTATATCAATCCCAAAGGATCATTTACGCTCATATCGGGTATCCTTTCGGACGATCCGGTCTATGCCTCGGCAAACCTTGCCGCTGTAAACGGAGCTATCAACAGCTTTGTAATTGCTGCGGATAGGGAGCTGGAAAACGATGTGCGTATTAATGCAGTAAGTCCGGGCGTGGTGGAAGACTCTCCCGAGTTATTCGATGCCTTCCCAGGGCACCGGCCTGTAGAAATGGACCGCGTGATAAGAGCTTTCCGCAAAAGCGTGCTCGGATCTATCTCCGGCGAAGTAATCAAAGTCTGGTAAGGAAATTTATCATTTCTTTAATACACTACTATAACCTATTTAGCGGTTTAAATAACTTTCATAGAGAATTTTATTTGACCGATCCATCATTACTATGCTAGAATTATGTAGTACGAGCTCGATCTTACCTTTATATAGAAGAAATCGAGACTAAACTACAAATATATATATAAGGATATCTGGAATATGAGATTGTCTAATAAGACTGAAA
>JBEPXF010000131.1:0-8422 GCA_041642075.1 Fodinibius sp. | reverse complement strand
ACCGCGAATACGATGCACTGACCAAGGAAATTGAATCTCAGAAACAAATCATTGAGAATGCCGAATCTCGCAAGGAGGAAATCGAAAACCGCCTTGAAGAAATAGATCCCGAGATAGAAGAAGCCCGGGAGCAGCTTGATGAAATCGAGGAACTTTATAAGGAAAAGAAGAAAAACCTCGAGAAAGTGGTTAAAGAGACGGAAGAAGAGGAAGAAATGCTCCTGTCTAAACGGAAAGAGGTTGAGGAGAATATTAACAAGCGCTACCTGCGAAGCTATAAGCGACTTCGGGAAGGTTTGTCTAATGGACTAGCCGTAGTACCTATGGAAAAAGGAGCCGCTTTGGGTATGGCACTGCCTCCCCAAACGCAGGTGGAAGTACGCCATAAAAATAAAATTATTATCGATGAAAATAGTGGTCGTATTGTAGTGCATCCCTCCTTTTTTAAGAAAGCTCAGGAACAGCTTTCTTTATAACGGTTTATATTTACCGTTTTTTGCAAAAGATGTACAATCAGTAAACGATTTTGTACATCTTTTTTGTTTCTATATAAAATATGAAGAGTATTTTGTATTTATCGGGATAACCGGGCAATCGCACCGACATTTGTGTCGGTGAGGAAAGTCCGAACACCAACAAGCGCCGTGTTTCCTAACAGGAAGGTCCGGGTAACCGGACAGCCAGTGCCACAGAAAACAGACCGTCCGCCAGCCGGTGGATAAGGGTGAAAAGGTGAGGTAAGAGCTCACCGCTCTGCCGAGTAATCGGGAGAGGCTTGGTAAACCTCACGGGGTGCAAGCTCATGCAGGCCGTGCGCCGCTTGTCGCTATGCGGCCGGGTGGAGTGCTGATATTCCGGAGTGATCCGGAATGGAGATAAATGATTGCCGTCCGCCAACCGGCGGATACAGAATTCGGCTTACAGGTTATCCCTTATTTCTACATGAAAAGGCCGTCCGGGAAGGGCGGCCTTTTGCTATTTAAGACTGGTTAAGATTTTATTAAACATGTTTTTATTTAACAGGACAATAGGCTTTATTAGTAAATACAAAGTTTTCAATATAATTTAGAAATTTTAAAATTATGGATTCTAAAGAACTGCGCGAACTTCAACGGCCTTTAAAAGAAGAATACAAAACAAATCCTGAAAAGGCAGAGCTGGTTCTCCATGCGGAAGGAAAGGTGGGATCAGATGATGTTTCCTGCAGGATTGAAACCGACGCGGGTATGGCCGAGGCCGGACTTCATCCGGCAACAGGCGGTGATGGGTCCAAAGCTTGTTCGGGTGATATGCTGTTGGAGGCGTTAGTGGCCTGTGCCGGCGTTACACTTAAGTCGGTGGCTACAGCTATGGAGATTACGATTCATAAAGGTACGTTAAAAGCCGAAGGTCTGCTGGATTTTCGGGGAACGTTGGGAGTATCGCGCGACGCACCAGTGGGATTTAAATCAATAAACCTGACTTTTAATTTGGAGACGGATGCTCCTCCAAAAAAAGTTGAAAAGTTAATTGAGCTAACCGAGCGGTATTGTGTGGTATTCCAAACGTTGAAAAATAGCCCGGAATTAAGTGCCAACGCTCCTCTCCGTTAATCTTTTCAAGGTAAAATAAGCTTATTAGGATGTGATATAGGAGGCAGGATCTTGCTGGTAAAATTCCTGAAGCTGCTGGTATAAGTCGGGGTGCTTGTTTTTTAGCTCTCGTGGTTTCTCAAAGAAACATTCGGTAATGACGGCAAAGAATTCTGCCAGGTTGGTGGCTCCGTAAGTATCGATTAGCGTTTGTTGATTGCGCTTTATGGCACGAAGAAACTTTTCATATTCGCCCCCGACTACCCGGGCCCAGGATAGGAAGTGTGATTCCTCATAATTGTTCTCTATTTGGTCGGTGGCGCCATATTCGTAATCCAGCTGATGGGCAAACTCATGGAATGCCAGATTTTGTCCGTCATGGATATCTGAAGCTCCCTTTTGAACTTCATTCCAAGCTAACACCACATGGCCGCGCGACCACGCTTCGCCGCGCCGTCGCTGAAATCCTTCCTGTACAAAAAAGCTGTTGTGACGATTTTTGATTTTGGCGACATAAGGCTTGGGATATACCAGTACTGATCGCAGGTCATTATAAAAAGAGGAAAGGTCGTCAATACCCAGCATAAGGATGGAAGCCTGGGCCGCAATGGTTACCTGTATTTCATCAGTAATTTCAAGTCCGGCACAACCTTCAAAGTTTTTTTCATCTATAAAAACTTGTATCAAACCTTTCAGTTTTGTTTGCAGATCTGAAGGAAGATGTTGTATATATGGCACATTTTGATTGAGGAGAGCATCCCATTGGTCGGGGAAGGGTTTCTTCACTAGCCGTTTTCGGCGCCATTTTTTAAAACCGAACATGAGCTGATCCGTTACATGTTAACTTTATAAGTTCCTTTATACTTGCGGTTCAATTCGCGCTTCATATCCCGTTCTTTGATATCCTGGCGTTTGTCATGCTGTTGCTTCCCTTTGGCAATTCCCAGCAGAATTTTAGCATATCCCTTTTTAAAATAGAGTTTCAGGGGGATTAGGGTGTAGCCCTTCTGGTCGACCGCTTTATCGAGCTCAGTAATTTCTCTTTTATTGAGCAATAGTTTGCGGGGACGCCGCTCATCGTGGTTTGCATAAGAACCTTCTTTATAGGGTTTTATATACATATCGCGGAGCCATACTTCTCCATCCTGCAGCATGGCAAAAGATTCGTTAAGGCTGGCGTTTCCGTTTCGAAGAGATTTTACTTCCGTCCCTTTCAGCACTATTCCAGCTTCATAGGTTTCCTCAATATGGTATTCGTGGCGTGCTTTACGGTTTTTTATAGTCGGTGTATTGGTAGCCATAATAAAAAATTTGTAAGTATTCAGCTCCTTGACGGTCTTACTTATGTAAGTAGCCTTCGGTATTCAGCAGTCAACTGGTTTAGTATTCAAATCCTAGCTCACGAAGATCTTCCATAATAGATTCGCCGGGCGAACGATCAGGCATGGTTTCATAAATGCCCATGATCTGCTGGATCTCAGATCGCGCTTTTTCATTGTTCGGATTAATATTCAATACTTCTATAAATTGTTCCAGAGCGGCGGTCATCCGATCGCGCATACTACTGTCTTCTGGTCCCCGATACTCCAGGTAAAGTCCGTAATTAAGATGCGTTTTCTCTTTAAGTTCAGCTAAATCCACATCAGTCTGGTCGGGATCTGCATTGTTAAGTAACTCAAGAGCCGCTTCATAATTGTCTTCAGCTATATATTGATCTACACTTTCGGAAATATTTTCAGGTGTGGAGCTGGAACAGGAAATAAAGAGTAAAGAAAGCAAAATAAGAGAGAAAAAACGCATGAATAATATCCTATTTAAAGGTTAAATAAACAGTTAAGATTAAAGATAACAGAAAAGATTTATATTAAATAAAGTGGGTTGGGACTTATACAGAGGATAAAAATAGTCATACTTAGCCAACCTAAAAAGGTGCGAGTGGGATCCAGTGGCTGCTCGTACAAAGCAGGGGGATGTTCTACCCCAACCAGGTAGGCTGTGAAAAATGACCATACCACCCATATCATGGAGCTAGAAGTATTAATGCCCCCGGCAAAAAAGTAGAGGTAACCTGCTGCAAGTCCCATTGAGACTGCCAATGTGGGGGCTATCCACTGGTGGTCGTCGTGGAAAGCTCTCCGAAGAAGCAAAAACAAAATACCGCCCCAAAGGAGCCAGCTAAGCGGATCATATCCATACTCATAACCGGAAAGGGCTTCATGGATAAAAGGTACGGCCTCTATTCCTGCCAGGGTGACCAGCAGCCCAAAGAAGAGCCGGGCCGCGGTGCGATGTTTTTGAAAACCGATCAGGGAATACAAAATATGTCCCCCATCCAGTTGGCCAAGCGGCATGAGATTGAGAGCCGTAAAAAAGAGTCCGAGCCAGCCGGCAAACAAAAAAGGATAGTGGTACATTTCCCACATGGGAGGAACGTTTTCAAAGAAAGAGGCTAAAAATCCATAAAGCAGGGTATTTCCTACAATAAGTGTATTTCCTTCAGTTTCCTCAGGTGGTTCATCCGGAAACACCCCATGTTCGGCAACGTATGTCTTAACGGCCTCATGTCCTTCGAAATTTTGGATATAAGACGGGTCGGGCAAGGTGGAAAATCCGTACAATAAAATTGCCAGGGAGACCACAAATCCGGCCAGCGGCCCCGAAGCACCCACATCAAACATCTTATGGGAGTCGTTAATCTTCTGTTTAATCCGGATAACCGCCCCCAGGGTTCCAATTCCTAATGGTATGGGAATAAAGTAAGGGAGGGTTACCTTAATTTTATGATAAAGAGCAGCAAAAAAGTGCCCAAATTCATGAACTCCCAAAAAGCCCAGCAAAAGCGCTGAGAATAATAGTCCACGATAGAAGTCAGACAGCGAGGGTAGCCCAAAAGGAAATAAAGAGGGACTAAAGCCGACAAAACCGGCTCCCACCAAGGCTACAGACACAAAAGTGACTAAGAAAAGGACGACATGTTTTGTAATAGTTTTGCCATCAAATTCTGATTCTGAAGTAGAATGTTGGCGATTGGGAGATGCTGTTTCAGTTAGTATTTCGTCAAAGGATTGTTCCGGTTGTTGTGGAGTCGGTTTGTTATCCAAGGTAAAAAGTTAATTTATTTAGCTCTTGCAATGGGCATGGTCATACACCGGGCGCCGCCACGGCCCCGGCATAGTTCATTTCCAAGAAAACTGATGGCAATTTTTTTGTTCTTTAGGTCGGATGGACGATCCTTATACTTTTCGATAAATTTATATTGATTCATTAATTCATAGCCGTACTTCTCTAACTCACGAAAAGTATTCGTATTTCGTTCATATCCAACAATTATACCCGGCGCTAATGCAAAAACGTTTGCTCCATCGGTCCATTGTTCACGAAATTGATTTGTCCGGTCGGGTCCACCGCAACTGATAAAGGTAAGATCACGTTCCATAAATTGTTGGAGCGCTTCCTGCAGGGAGGGTAATGATCGGGCATTAATGGATCCATTGTTGGATGACAGGGCGATGACATTGTCACGTCGTTCGGTAATAGCCGGAGGAAACGCTATACATTCATTAGTATCTGCGAAGGTAAAAATAGTATCAAGATGCATGGAAGAACGTTGCTTCGGTATATCTACTGCTAAAACATTTTTCACCCCATTTTCAAGGAGTCCCTCGGCTGCCTTCATTAACCCGCTAAAGGAAGTGCGTTCGCTCATGCCTATAAGGACAAGCTCCCCGGAAGCTACCAGTACATCCCCTCCTTCAATAGATTCTTTACCGCTGATGCGGATCGTATTTTTACTGAGTTCTTCAAAGAGCGGATGAAACTTGACTAGCGTTTGCATTAGGATCGCTTCCCGGAGACGGGCTTTTTTAGCAGGCCGAGATAGGAGAATACTTTCTCCTACCACTGCTGCAAGGTCGCGTGTGAAAAGTAAGTTTGGTATGGGTTGAAGGGTAAAGCCGCGGATGGCGTGAGTGCTTCCTTCTATAACAAACTGTAATAAATCAGCGGGCTCTAATTTTAAAAGATCATCTTCAATGGTATGCAGGTTATACTCGGGAAGCTGATCAATAAGCTCTTGGATGAAGAAAACCCGAGCCTCTTCTTGGTTGAAACATTCCAGAAAAAGATCCGATATTTGATAGATAGTTCCCTCTTCTGGCATAGCAGCTTCAAATATCTTGAGCATGTCAAGATGTTCCTTGCGGGCATCTTCTTCAAATATGATATCATCAAAGAGCAGCTGATCTTTATATTCTGGGTTTACAAGAGAGACTTCTCGTCCGGGTGTATGTACAATAACACTTTTTAGAAAACTGGTTTCGGAATTTACAGATAATTTCATGGCCATAGAGTATATAAAAACAGTTAAAACTGGAGAGTAATTAGTAGGTGATTCTCTATCAGAGAAACTGTTTTGTTAAGTATCGGCAAAATGCTCTCCAAATATAAGTTTTGATAGCCCATTTTTTAAATACTTATTTTTTGGAAAAAAGTGTGCTAGAATGACTATTTTGGGCACCATACTATTTTATAAAACGTTGTAGTTTAATTGTTGAAGTTTAATAGCGTTTAAATTATCAGTTGAAATGTCGAAGAAAACGGAAATAGAATCCCTTATTTACTTGCTGGATGATCCCGATCCATATATACAGTCGGAAGTTAAAAGCCGTTTGTTTGAACTAGGGGAAAATGCTGTACCTATACTCGATGAACATAAAAGTAATAGTACGGACAAAAAAGAGCGTGACTTAATTGATGAGATTATCCGCTGGATTACCTATAGTAGTGTGGAAGAAGATTTTATGGATGTTTTGGAGAACGGCCTGAATGATCTTCTTCAGTTGGAAAAAGCTGTTTTTACACTGGCCCGTTTTAATAATCCAACGCTTAGAATTAATGATTACAGGCAGAGGCTCGACCGTTATGCAGATCAAATTGCGGCGGACGTCTCTTATTCCCTCTCAGAGACCAAAAAAATGCATATGGTTCTGAAGCTGGTTTTTACCCACCTTGAATTTTCCGGGAGTACATCTGACTATTATAATCCTGAGAATTCCTATCTGAACAGGGTAATGGACCGCCGGCAGGGATTACCTATTTCACTGGCGCTGATTGTTCTTTTTATCGGAAGGCGGCTGGATCTTCCGTTTCGTGGAGTGGGCATGCCTATCCACTTTATGTTGATGTACGAGACGGAACAGGAAAAAATTATGATAGATCCTTTTGACCATGGAAAGGTTGTAACCTATAATCAGTGCTACTACTTTCTAAAACAGAATGGTGTCTCTCCGAAAAGTGAACACTTTAAGCCTGCTGCACCCGCGGAAATATTAAGTAGGGTTATTAGAAATCTGATTAACAGTTATGAAAAGAAAGATCAGCTTAATCATGCTGAGAGTCTGCGAAACTTGTTACAAACCCTGGAGTTGATGACTCAGTTCTAGAAGATTCCTACTTTTTAAACCCAAATGCATCTTTTGAAGCCTCATCAAACTTAAAGGGATTAATCTGTTTAGCCAGGCTATGAAAGGAATCGGCCTCCTCCTGGTTATCATTAAATTGATGAATATCGCCCGCTAACTGATAAAGAGTAGGATTCGCTGGTGCATGCTCAAGTAGATGTTTCAGCATGGGAATAGCTTCATCAAAATCTTTATTCTCCACATGGATAGCCAGCCTGTATAAATCAGCACGAAGGCTCTCGTTTTGTGGTTCAAGTTGATCGAGGTAGTGAAGGCAGCGGGAGTAAATATTGCGTTCATAATAAAAACGGACCATCTGGTAGATCAGTGAAGCAGGTAAATAGACCTCATCGAGGCGATCTTCGAGCTGGCGCATGATCTCACGTTTTTGCATGACCATAAATAAGTGCACCAGCTTGCACAGTGTTTCGGGGTCATGCTCGGTTTTTAGAATTTCCGTTTTTAATTCATCCGTCAATAACCGGTCGAACTCTTTCTTGACTTCTTCTTCTGGAAAGAGTGGATTTACCAGCTCGTCCAGGGCCAGGAGCTGATCAAAAGTGCCGAGAGATTTGAGTTCTTGCTCCGAAAACTTTTCTATTTTCCATTTTTCGTTGAAATAGGCCACATTTTTCCAGTAATGCTTGCTTTCAGTATCCAGGTCTAACGGGAAGGTGGTTGTTCCGAAATAGTGTTTTACCTCGATGTGAGGAGCAATTCCAACCTTATAGTCAGCTGCTCGTGCCTGGAAACAGAGATCTATGTCTTCAAAAAAGGCCAGCTCGTAGGCTTCATCCAGGCGCAGCCCGGTTTCTGTACGCAGCATCATGCAAAAGCTATCGATGTATTCCGTCGCTAAAAGTCCCGGACTGGTGGCTTCAATATTTCTGATTGCCTGATCGGGATTAAGTGTCTTGTCAGTTGCAGGTCCCACGAGGGCATACTCTGGATGGTTCTCCATCAGGTTTTTAAGGGCCTTCAGAGCATCGCTATTGAGCTCTACATCATTATGCATAATGCAGGCATAGGGAGTATCCGCTTTTTCAAGCCCCTGATTAACAGAGGCCGCGAATCCGATATTTTGATTGTTTGTAATAACAGTACAATCTAAAAAGTTCTTTTCCTGAAGTTCTTCCAGATAATCATGAGTATCATCAACACTGGCATTGTCGATTACAATAAGTTGTATATCTGAAGTATCGCAATGCTCCGATATCGACATCAGGCAATGTTCCAGGGCTGCCTTTCCATGAATAGCAGTGGGTATGATGAGGCTTATATCTGGATTTTTATCTTCTTGGGAAATGGTGGCAGCGGCTTCCTCTTTTGGATTCGCTTCCTTCTCCTTTTCCTTTTTCTTTTTTTCTTCTTTTTCCTTTTGTGCGGCGCTTC
>JBEPXF010000130.1:0-8488 GCA_041642075.1 Fodinibius sp. | reverse complement strand
TAAATCTCCACCAAATAATCTACTCATATCTGTTATAAGCGTAGTACACACAATTGTCACATCTTCCTCGTTCTCAATTTTTTGAACGAGCATATCTCGATCAACGGCTTCATATTCTTTGCCATACTTTTCACCGTTTAAAATCCCTTTTTCACCAGGCTCCGCATTAGGACACATTACTGTATATCCATTTTTAGCCAAATAAAAGAGCGGTTCTTCTTTGAAGACGGCCGTAATATCCCGCTCGGAGTGCACAGTTACCTTTATTTCGGAAGTAGTACCTGAAATTTCTCCTGCCCATTCTTTAAAACTCCATCCATCAACAGGATCAGCTGTCAAAGTTACCTTATCGCCATATTCATATTCAGTCTGATCGGGATCTTTGGAAATGCTACCTTCGCCTTGGACGGTTATAACCATTGCAAATGTTTTGCGTTCAAAGGCCGCTGTTACTGCTTTGGCCGTATCCACGGTAATCTGTGCGGGATTATCCGAACCCGACAGGTCGCCGTTCCATTCTATAAACTTCCATCCTTCGGCAGCGCTGGGCGTAAGCTCTACGACATCTCCATATTCATAGTCTTTGGCTTTCGACACCACCTGCTCAGAAACAGCACCATTTCCGTTGGTTGTCACCGTCAGCTCATAGCTTTTCTTCTCAAAGACAGCTATTACCTCTTTGGGATCGTCCACAGTTATTTCGGCTGGATTATCGGCACCTTCCACATCACCGATCCATTTCACAAACTTGTACCCTTCGGCTGGCGTGGCGATCAGTTCTACCGCCGTGCCATGGTCGTATTCTTTTGATTTCTGCTCCAGTACGTTTTCCTGAACCGATCCTTCGCCTTCGGTAGTTATGCTCAGATTGTAATTCTTGAGCTCAAAATTAGCAGTAATGCTAAAATCCTGGCTAACAGTCAGTGGTAATGGATTTACCGATCCTTCCATATCACCGGTCCAGCCGGAAAACACGTAGTCGTCTACGGGATTGGCCAATAACTGAATTTCTTTGCCTTCTTCATAGCTATCCTCTAACGATGGAGATACTGCTCCGGCATCTGAGGGTGTGGCATTCACCGACACGGTGTAGGTAGTCGGCTGGTCATTACCGTCATCATTATCATCGGTATCGGGACTGGTGCTTGACCCACCACAGGCTATTATTGTAATTGCTATGGTTGTTACGAACAAAATGGAAAATAGGCGTCTCATAATAATATCTTTTAGTTTATAGGCATTCAATAGTTCTGCCCATTATATGTCTCACTATTATATCACGAGACCTATAACTAAAAGAGGTCATTTTTTTCATATTCTAATCTTGCGCCATATATAGACCACAGCACCGACTCCTTGTAAATAAAAAAGAAGGGCCCAGAAATAAATCAGTCATGAACCGTGCTCTTACACGATCTCTTCCTTATCCAGTATATTTTTGGCCGTTTTGTATCCTTCCGAAATCATCTTATCAATGTCCTTGGTTTCGCTTCGACTGAACTCTGCCAGGTTGGGCTGAATAAGCAGATCTATTTCATTAAGGTTTACGTTAGCCAGATGCTTCAAAGCAATTTCCAAGGTATTATTCAAGATATCCAATATATTTTCGGGTCGCTTGTATTGTCTATGAGCATTTAAATCAACCCCGATGGTAAATTCGGCGCCCATATTTTGAATAGCTGAAAGCGGAACACTCTCTTTAAGTCCGCCATCCACCAAAAGACGTCCGTTATATTCAATAGGTTCAAAAAGCACGGGAATACAGGTACTTGCCTTTACTGCTTCGGAGACATCTCCTTCATCAAGAATAACTTTTTCACCGGTAGAAATGTCGGTCGTTACTGCTGCAAAGGGTATATCAGCATCTTCGAAATGAACATCCCCCAGATATTTATCCAACCGTTTTCCCATTTTGTCATTGTTCAACAGCCCCCTTCGCGATAATGCAATTCCTGAGATATCCGGCCAGTCAAGTTCCAGGGCAATTTTCTCAATTTCATCCACCGACATCCCAAATGCATAAAACGCTCCCACCATCGCCCCAATGCTGGTACCCGCTATGCAATCAATTTTAATTTGGGATTCTTCTAACGCCCGCAATACGCCTATATGTGCAGCACCCAAGGTCGCTCCGCCCCCTAATGCCAAACCAATTTTTTCATCTGTTTTAAAACCGAATAACTCCATGGTAATAACTGATTTCGGATTTTAAATCTATTTCTATTCATCCCAATCTACAAATTATAGCTGTAACAAGGGAATAGAGTAAGGGCTACCGGCGTTTAGTGAAATCAATAAGAAGTATAAAAACTATCTATTTTATTATTAAAAAGTTCAATATTAAATTAATATTCAAATAAAGGAATTTATTGAATCTAAATACAGAATATCTATGAACAAGCAACCACTGTTAACTACATACAACTTGTCCGGAATTGAATTAGCCAACCGTATGGTGATGGCCCCAATGACACGAAGCCGAGCAGGAGAAGGCAATGTACCTACCGATTTAATGGCGAAATACTATCGGCAGCGATCATCAGCGGGACTTATCATCAGTGAAGGAACGCAAATTTCACAACAGGGTATCGGCTACCCGTGGACGCCCGGCATTCACACTGATGAACAGATCGAAGGATGGAAGAAAGTAACGAAAGCTGTGCATGAAAAAGATGGCAAAATTTTCGCCCAGATCTGGCATGTGGGTAGAGTATCCCATCCCCGATACCACAATGGTGAACCTCCGGTAGCTCCTTCTGCCGTAAAGCCTGAGGGACAGATTTTCACGGAGGATGGGATGAAGGATTTTGTTACACCGCGTGCCCTCGAAACGGACGAAATCCCGGGCATTATTGAGGATTATGCCAAAGCTGCTAGCAATGCTATAAAAGCCGGTTTTGACGGTGTGGAGATTCACGGTGCCAACGGCTATCTCATCGACCAATTTCTGAAAGACGGTACCAATAAGCGTAACGATCAATACGGAGGCAATCTAAAAAACCGTGTCCGCTTTGCACTGGAAGTAGTTGATGCTGTTGCTGATACTATAGGTACCGAGAAAACGGGCATTCGATTTTCTCCGGCCGGACGCAATCAGGGTATCAGTGATTCTAATCCCAAAGAAACTTTTGGCTATCTGTTAGAACAACTCAATGATTTCAACTTGGCCTACGTACACTTGATGGAACCCATGAACAATGTCAGTGATCTCAACAACTATCCTACTGAAGTCACTAAATACTTCCGTGAAATTTACGAAGGGACTATTGTTACCAACACAGGATATGACCAAGAAAGTGGCAATAAAGCCATTAAAGATGGAATAGCTGACTTAGTGGCTTACGGGCGGCCGTTTATTGCTAATCCTGATCTGCCTGCTCGTTTTGAAGCCGGAGCTAAACTCAACGAACCGAACCAAAGCACGTTCTACGGTGGCGGTGAAGAAGGCTATACCGACTACCCGTTCCTAAATGAATCCGCAGAAGTGGCTGCGGAGTAGCCTAAATGTAAATGTCGGACATTTTATAATACATGTCATTCTGAACTTGTTTCAGAATCTGTTGTAAAAGTATGAAACCTGAGATCCTGAACTAAATTCAGGATGACACCTTAACTCATAATACATTCTAAGCCTTATTAAATTCAACCATTTAAACAAACTCCAATATAGATTTCTACCCTGCAACCACTATCTTTTGGGTACGATTTACAGGTAAACAAAGTTTGAACTAAGAATTTATGTCACACAGCAAAGGTATTCATCATATTACGGCCGTAGCCGGAGATCCCAAAGAAAATCACCGGTTTTATACTGAGGTTCTGGGTCTGCGACTCGTAAAAAAGACGGTCAACTTTGACGACCCTTCGGTATACCATTTATACTATGGGGATGAATCCGGAAATCCCGGAACTATACTTACCTTTTTCCCCTGGGAGCATCTGCAAGATGGGGATCCCGATCGCGGACAAGTTGTTGCCGTTTCCTTCTCGGTTCCAACCGGTTCTAAAACCTTTTGGCTGGATCATCTTCGTGAGTACAATCTCGACATTGAGGAACCTTTTTCCCGCTTTGGAAAAGAAGTAATCGGGTTACAGGACCCTGACGGACTTCATCTTGAGCTCGTCCTTGATCCCAAAGCTAATACTTTTGACGGTTGGCCGGGTGGACCCATACCCCAGAAATATGCTATCCGAGGTATTCACGGCGCCACTTTGGGAGAAGAGAACTATTCGGGGGCCGGGCGTCTGCTTGAAGACGATCTCGGATTTGAGCTGACCAATCAGTTTGACAACCGGTATCTCTACGAATCCGATGCCGATTTTGGCGCAACCGTTGAAATTATTGATGGATTTGACCTTAACGGGCGTCCGGGCAAAGGTACGGTGCATCATATTGCCTTTAGGGTCGAAGATGAAAAAGAGCAACAATCCCTGCGCAAACAACTTCTCAACAAAGGCTATTATCTTACCGAAGTGAAGGATCGCGACTACTTTAAATCAGTCTACTTTCATGAGCCGGGCGGTATCCTTTTTGAAATTGCTACTGACTCTCCCGGTTTTACGCGCGATGAAGAACCGGATGAGCTGGGTACATCTTTGAAATTACCCGACTGGCTCGAACACGAACGTTCCATAATTGAGAAAGAGCTTCCAACACTAAACAGTTAGGCAACTATTATGACCAACCACAGAGGATTGCATCATATATCAGTGATTGCCGGCGATCCCCAGGATAACTACGATTTCTACGTCAAAAAACTGGGTATGCGCATGGTCAAGAAAACAGTCAACCAAGACGACCCCACTAAATATCATCTCTTCTATGCCAATGCTGAGGGTAGTCCGGGCTCCTGCCTTACCTTTTTTCCCTGGCCGCGAGCACGCCAAGGCAATCCGGGTTCGGGAGAAGCTACGGAAGTTTCACTGACTATTCCCAAAGATTCTCTGGATTACTGGCAAGATCGTCTGGATAAGCAAGATATTTCCCACAGTGACCCTTTTTCTCGCTTTGGAAAAACTCATATTTCATTTAAAGATCCCGATGGCTTACAACTGCATTTGGTCTTTGATTATGATGACGACCTTCACAGCTGGGAACAGTCCCCGGTTTCTGAAAAGCATCAGATCCAGGGATTTTGGAGCACCACGCTAAAACTTGATCAGATCGAACAGACCGAAGAAATTTTGACCTCCGTTTTAGGGTTTGAGAAAACGAATAGCGAAGGCAACTTTACGCTTTATGAAACGGAGAGCACCCTCGGTCACAGCCTGATTATTGAAAAAGTCGACTCACAACCCGGACAAAATGGAGCTGGTATTATCCATCACGTGGCATTTCAAAGTGAAGACAAAGAGGACTTGACCAAAATGCGCTTTGAAATTATCAGGCGCGGACTGCAACCGACGGAGATTATTGATCGACACTTTTTTAAATCCGTGTATTATCGTACCCCCGGCGGCGTACTTTTTGAGATGGCAACCAACGGCCCCGGTTATTTTGTCAACGCCGATCCTTCCGAAGATCAGGCAGAAAAACTGGAATTGACGCCATGGCACGAACCAAAACGCGAGCAAATCGAAGCTGCATTGCCACCTATCATAACCTGAAGTACAAAATACTCAACCATGTCCTTATTCCAAATTGATCCCAAAAACCTCTTTAGCGGCCCACACCAAAATCAACCGGTCGTAACCGGCGGAGCAAAAATAGATGATGCTAAAATGAGCATCATCCTCATCCACGGCCGCGGCGCATCAGCCCAAAGTATGATGATGTTTGCCGATGAGTTTGTTGGCGATCACATCCATTATCGAGCTATACAGGCAAAGAGACATACGTGGTATCCGCGCTCATTTATGGCTCCCAAAGAAATGAATCAGCCGGGTATCAATAGTGGACTCCAAGCTATTTATGACCAGATATCGGAACTAAATGAGGGTGGCATTCCTACCGAAAAAATTATCCTGCTCGGATTTTCACAAGGGGCCTGCCTGACAACTGAATTCGCAGCACGCCACCCACAACGTTTTGGGGGTATTGTCGGATTTAGCGGCGGACTTATTGGCGAAGAAGTGGATCCCGAAAATTACCAGGGATCACTGGAACAAACTCCGGTATTTTTGGGGTGTAGTGATCGTGATCCACACATTCCGCAGGAGCGTGTTGATCTAACCGAAGAGGTCTTTGAAAAACTTGGTGCCAACGTTACCAAGAAAATTTATGTAGGTATGGCACATACCGTTAATAAAGACGAAATTGAATACGCCCAAAACATCATCAACAATATAAGATAATCCAATACGTGGTCATTGAGGAATGGCCCTCCAAAGATAGCTTACATCCATCCCTCACCTCACTACCAACAAATTCTGAACCCTATTTACGGGTAAAAACCTGTATAGGATTCGTACACCTATCTGATTAAAATAATTAAACGGCCGGTGAACAGTGTCACTGAACTATTTGACATTGAAATTTGTAAGTATGTCCAATTGGGGATTCATAAAATGCATAAACACATCGGGATTATATTATGGCTATAGGTTTAACAAATTCGCGAATTTGTACTTCTTATCCTCAGTTCATTTTCTTAATTCTTATTTTTGGATTGATCAGTTCAATCACTTCTTCTGCTTTTGCAACCGATGATGATAAAAATGGAAACGATAAGCCATCGATTATGGATTCCAGGATTCTTGCCGTAGCCAATGAAGACACCAGTAATTATTTATCAATTGGCGGGGCTCTTCGATACAATTTATATCTTGAAGATTACGGGGGATCAATTGGTGAGCAAGATAGCGAATTTACCTTCGACATGTGGCGCATCAACGTAGAGGGACGCGTCGAAGGTATTAATATAAATTTAGAATATCGGTTTTATCCCACCTTTGGAACACACTTTATAAAACAGGGCTGGCTGGGGTATAATTTTTCGGATCAAACAAGTCTACAGGTAGGAGTCACACAGGTGCCTTTCGGCCTGCTTCAATATGCTTCCCACAACTGGTGGTTCCAGCTTCCGTATTACCTGGGATTAGAAGACGATCACGACATGGGATTCAAACTGAACACTTCACGTAAAAACTGGGATTTTCAACTGGCCTATTTTATGCAGGCCGACCCTAATGGCATCGCCGAGTTTGCCCCACAGAATACGGCCCGCTATTCCTACGATATTATCGAAGAGCCCAATGAGGGGTTGTCAAATTCTGAAACCAATCAGTTTAACGGACGAGTAGCTTATAACTGGGATCACGGATCGCTGGGTAGTACCGAAATTGGAGCTTCTTTACAATACGGCGGCATTTATAACAGCGCTCTTGACGAGGTGAGCGATCACTACGCATTATCTCCACATATCGACGGAACGTATAACAATTTCAATGTCAAAGCCGAATACATCTATTACAACCACAATGCCCAAAATGACGTGGGTAATCCTATAGATGTGGTTCAGATGGGAGCCTACGGATTTCCTGCCAGCGACGGCACGCCGGGTTATGATGTTGCAGCCGAAGGACACATGTACGTACTCAGCGTTTCGTATTCCAAAGATGTTGAATGGGGACCAATATCGAACCTAACGTTCTATGAAAACTACACCTATCTTGATAAAGTCAATGAGACCTTTGCGGACACCCAACACAATGTACTCGGGTTTATGGTCACTGCCGGTAAGATGTACACTTATTTTGATATTGCTTCGGGGAAGAATCAGCCGTGGATAACTGACAATTTCGGAGAAGGATTGGGGGCCGGAACCAATAACCCACGTTGGAACACCCGGTTTAATATCAATATTGGATACTATTTTTAAATACGTACTAACCTTACGAAGAAAATCTTACCATTTCTCATTCTCTTCAATACATAAGGTGTCAGGCAGAGTAACATGATTTCATAAAAACCTCGAATAATAAAAAATTATGGTTAAGTCTTATCGTGATTCGAAACTGGACAGTACTTTGATTTTGGCTGATCAACGGGAAGGGCTTAGACAGTTTCAGAATAAAGATTTTTTTAAAGTGATTTTGAATCGCGGTTCCATAATGCAACTCAATGCTGATGGGGAACCTATCCCTCTCAAACAAGACCAGATGATTTGCCTTACTCCTATTCAAAATCCCGACTTGTCCAACTTATCCGGCAACTATTATTTACTGCTGTTTAACAGAGAGTTTTACTGCATCCATGAGAATGATAATGAAGTTTCCTGCGAAGGCCTGTTGTTTTGGGGATCGTCAGAACTACCCGTTATAACGCTAGATGACCAAGAGAAACCGAAGTTTGAGACGTTGTTCCAGGTATTTATGGATGAGATGGATACCAAAGATAGCATTCAGGGAGAGATGCTTCGGATGCTGCTAAAGCGGTTAATTATCAAGTCTACTCGAATCGCTCGAAAACAGCTATTTCCCAATGCCGTGGGAAGCAAGCAGACCGAACTCATTCGCAAATTTAACATTTTAGTGGAGCAGCATTTCA
>JBEPXF010000129.1:0-8583 GCA_041642075.1 Fodinibius sp. | reverse complement strand
TGCATATTTTTTAATTGGTTTTTTAGGATACGGGCAGAACTGTTTAATTGTCTGTGCTGAGTCCTCTTCTTTCCAACAGATGCTTCACATCCGGTTCCTGACCACGGTACTCTTTATAAAGCTCCATAGCTTCGTGGCTACCGCCCTGTGATAGAATGTACTGGCGAAAGCGATTACCATTTTCTCTTTCGAGTCCGCCTTCCTCTTGCATATAGGCAAAGGCATCGGCCGCAAGGACCTCACTCCAAATATAGGCATAATAGTTTGCCGCGTAGCCTCCTGAAAAGATATGTGCAAAGTAAGGCGATTTGTATCGCGGAGGCACTGCTTCCATATCCAGATTGTATTTGGCAAGAGCTTTATTTTCGAATTTCTGTACATCTTGTGGAATTTCATCCGTTCCCAACAAGTGCCATTCCATATCCAGCATAGTGGCTGCCAGATATTCCTGAGTATCAAAGCCTTGATTGAAGTCACGCGCAGCAATGACTTTGTCGAGGAGATTCTTAGGAATTTGTTCTCCGGTTTCGTAATGAACAGCGTAATTTTCCAGTACTTCTGGCTGGATGGCCCAGTCTTCTTCAAAGGTAGAAGGAAACTCGACGAAATCACGGGGAACCGATGTGCCGGACTGGGAGGGATATTTTACATCCGAAAAGAGTCCATGTACAGCGTGCCCCATTTCATGGAACATAGTGGTTACGTTATCAAAACTAATGAGTGCAGGCTCGCCTTCGGCCGGTTTAGGAATATTCATCACATTCACGATCACTGGCTTTTTATCTAGCAGATGCGACTGTGAAACAAAGGAGTTCATCCAAGCTCCACCACGTTTTGAATCGCGTTCAAAGTAGTCGGCATAAAAAAGTCCGATCTGTGAACCGTCTTCGTCATAGACGTTAAATACACGTACATCGGGATGGTAAACGGGAAGATCATTACGCTCTTCAAAACTGACCCCAAAGAGCTTATTCATAGTATAGAAAACCCCGTCTTTTAGTACCCGGTCTAATTCGAAATAAGGACGAACTTCTGACTGGTCGATATCATACTCGGCTTGGCGCACCTTCTCAGCGTAGTAGTTCCAGTCCCACGGCTTAACATCATCCTCAGTGCCTTCTTTCCGCATCATTGCTTCAATGGCTTTGGCTTCCTGTTCGGTATTGTTAATAACCGGAGCAATCAGATCGGAGAGCATGTCGAGTGCAGACTCAGGTTTCTTGGCAGTCTGGGGTTCTAATTTATATGCCGCATGGCTTTCATAGCCCAAAAGTTCAGCTCTTTCAGCCCGTAAATTGGCAAGCTCCAGAATGATCGGGCGGTTATCAATTCCGTTATTCTCCCCGATGCCACGATAGGCGGAAGCTTCCCAGACCCGTTGTCGCAGCTCCCGATTATTTAGTTCTTTTAAAATAGGCACCCGGGTGGTGTTGGTAATGGTAAGTAGATACTGATTGTCGTGTCCCCTTTCTTCGGCAGCTTCTTTAGCGGCAGTAATGCGGTCCTCACTGAGTCCGTCTAATTTTTCTTTTTCATCCACCAGTACAGCCCGTTCTTTGGTTAATTCCAGCAGGTTTTCCTGAAATTCCGTAGTCAGCGTTGAAATACGTTCATTGATTTCACGCATACGTTGTTTCTCATCTTCGGTCAGTTGGGCACCGGCACGTACAAAATCACGATGGGTATCTTCCAGTAGTTTCTGAGAGGATTCGTCCAAATCTAGTTCATTCCGTTTTTTATAAAGTGTCTTTACTCGGTCAAATAGTTTGGCGTTCAGCAGGATATTATCGGAATGAGCTGACAGCTTAGGCGCCATTTCTTTTTGAATCTCCTGAATTTTATCATTTGTATGGGCTGAGGTCAGGTTATAAAACACC
This sequence comes from Fodinibius sp., assembly GCA_041642075.1. GTDB lineage: Bacteria > Bacteroidota > Rhodothermia > Balneolales > Balneolaceae > Fodinibius. The sequence goes on along the minus strand of JBEPXF010000129.1, from coordinate 6,706 downwards.
GATCGGGTGCGACGTAAGATCGATCCGCTCTCCTCCATCTCTATGATTGTGTTTTCAAAAGTAGGCTGTTCAGGATTAGAGGCGATAGCCTCCATCTCCTCAATTTCTTCCTCCATGCCTGCTTTAAATGCGGGACGAAAGTGCTCAACATCAATTGCATCGAAATCAGGCGCTTCAAAGGGGAGTGTACTGGGTGAAAGCAGGGGGTTATCGCTCATTTTATTTGATTGACTATTGGTTTTACTGCAGGCCGATAGCAACAGGCTAGCCGATAGGATTATGATATGAAGTGTTAGTGTTCTCATAATTTAATAGATTAAGACAAATAGAATTCCTTTCTAAATAAGGATAATATCAAAGTTACGTATAGTTTTTGGTTTTAGTAAAGTGGATACTGAGATAAGTCAATTTCTTTCTAATGTTTATATACTGTATATAAATGTATGGGAGACAAATGTTTATAGAGAAAGGAGTGGGTGATGTAGGATTCGAACCTACGACCCCTAGCTTGTCGAGCTAGTGCTCTAAACCAACTGAGCTAATCACCCATGGTAATTGGAGCGCTAATATAGTCATCTTTATGGTTAGTTAGCAAGAATAAATATTTCATTCATTTAGCTTTCAGCTGTAGAGTAGGTTTTGTATTTTAAGCTTCCTGAAATTTTCGTCTATATATAGTATGTCACAACGAAGAAAAGCAAGAAAAGCAGTTTTACAAGCTCTCTATGCCAATGCCATTGGTAAAGGCAAATGGACTCATATTACAAATTCAGTGCTCAAGCCAAGGCTGAAGGAGGATAAAGATAATTTTAAATTTGCAGAGCGTCTGTTTTTAAAAATAGTTAATAATAGTGAGACGGTTGATGAGATCATACAGAAACATATTGATAATTGGAATATAGAACGATTGAATATTATTGATCGTCTTATTCTCGAGTTGGCTATTACAGAATTTCTCTTTTTTGAAGAAATTCCTCCAAAGGTAACGATTAATGAAGCGATTGAGATTGCCAAAAAGTTTTCGACTAAACAATCCGGAAATTTTGTAAATGGTATTCTTGATTCTGCCCTTGAACAACTCCAAAAAGATGGAAGAATTAATAAAAAGGGCAGAGGCCTCATCGAAACCTCTTTGAATTAGAAAAAAATTAGCGTGAAAAATAAGAAGTATATCGCCATTGGAGACATCCATGGTTGCGCAGAAACCCTTAAGGCATTAATTGAAAAACTGGATGATTACAGTAATCATTCGTTTGTTTTTTTGGGAGACTATATTGATCGGGGACCAAACTCTCGTGAAGTCATAGACTATCTTCTTGAATTCCGGGAAAGGGTAGATTGTATCTTTTTGAGGGGTAATCATGAACAGATGATGCTTGAAGCTATTGATGAAGGTGATACTAATATTTGGATCATGAATGGTGGAAGGGAAACTATTGATTCGTATGAACGAGATGGAAAACGCTTTAAGCTTTCAAAAGCACACCGGAAGTTTTATGAGCAAACAAAATTTTATTACGAGACGGAGGATTACTTCTTTGTCCATGCGGGTCTATCACCGGATAAAACCATCGCTGAATCTCTTAATAACAAGCAAGAAATTGATAAATTCTTGTGGGAGCGTTCTCACCTTAACTCTATGGATAAACCATGGGAAAAGACCGTCATTTTTGGTCATACTCCACGGCCCGAACCAGTACAGGATTCCAAGATGATTGGTATAGACACCGGTTGTGTATATCAACGTGTAGGGTATGGTAAACTGACTGCTGTAAAACTACCGGAGAAGGAATTCATTCAGCAGGAATGCATTGATTAAAAAAACTTAAACTAATTTTCATAACTAATTTATTTACATGAGTTTACGATGTGGAATTGTAGGATTACCAAATGTTGGTAAGTCCACACTTTTTAATGCCCTTAGCGATGCGGGAGCTGACGCCGCTAATTTTCCTTTTTGTACTATTGATCCAAATATTGGGGTTGTCCCCGTACCAGATAAACGACTTGATAATCTTTATGAGATTGTTGGTTCAGAAGAAAAAATCCCGACTAGCGTTGAATTTGTAGATATTGCAGGATTGGTAAAAGGGGCCTCTGAAGGAAAGGGGAAGGGAAATGCCTTTCTATCCCATATTCGAGAAGTGGATTTGATTGTTCATGTAGTGCGATGTTTTGATGATGAAAATGTAATTCACGTTGAAGGCGATGTCAACCCTAAGCGTGATGTTCACATTATTGAAGATGAACTTATCTTAAAAGACCTTGAATCCGTTGAAAAACGCCTGGAGAGTCTAAAACGGGATGCGAAAAGCGGCGATAAAGAAGATATAAAGCGCCTGGAAGTAGTGCAGCGCCTTAAGGAACACCTTGAAAATGGAAATGCGGCCCGGACCTTTGATGCCAAAAAAGAAGAACGTAAAGCCTACAGGGAGCTTTTTTTGTTATCCGACAAACCAGTTTTATATGCTTGTAACGTATCAGAAGATGATCTGGATAGTGGAAACCAATGGGTTGATGAGGTACAGGAGATCGCCGATCGGTTTAATGATGAAGTGGTTACTTTTTGTGCTAAAATTGAAGAAGAAATTGCCGAGCTAGACGAAGATGAAAAGCAGGCTTTCCTTGAAGAATTAGGAGTCGAAAGCGGGGGGCTGGAACGGCTGATTCGTGCCGCTTATAAAGAGCTTGGATTGATCACCTATTTTACTACAGGTCCCAAAGAAACGAGGGCATGGACTGTCAGAAAAGGGGCAAAAGCTCCTGAAGCTGCAGGTGTGATCCATAGCGACTTTGAACGCGGTTTTATTCGCGCTGAAACAGTTAGTTATGAAAAATATAAAGAACTCGGTTCCGAAAAGGCCGTTAAAGATGCCGGTGAGATGCGTCAGGAAGGTAAAGATTATATTGTGCAGGACGGAGATGTAATGCTCTTCCGTTTTAATGTATAAATATTTTCAACTTATGGGCTATTACTCAGGCGAAGGTTTATCTAAATAACTAAAACAACTTGTACTAGTAGTTTCAATTATTTGCTAGGATAATTGAAGGAAGTACCTTTTTTAATTTAATTGGTCGTCTTTAATATTAATCTCGGAAGAATCTTCTGTAGCAAAGCTTACGCTATCCGGCGGAGTATTAGAGGGGTCAATACGGTCGGGCACCATCCATGCTTCGGGATATTCTTTTTTAACCAACTGTGTAAAACCAACCGCTTGTGAACGACTTTGGAAATCGCCTACATGTACCCTGTAATAGGGTTGTTTAAAAAAGACATAGGTAGAAGCTTGGTAGTTTGGAACTTCTTCCTGCCCCCATTCCTCAAATTCGGTAGCAACGGAATCTGCCGTTTCTACATTACGGGTAGAAATCAGCTGAACACGAAATCCTTGATAGGGATTACTCACCGTCGACCCATCCGCAGGGTTTTGAGTAAAGATAGGAGGAATTTCAAGTTCATCACTGGTTTCATTTATTTCTGCCAGAGAACTTCTATATTGGGTTAAGAGTTGTTCCAAAGCTTCTAAGTCCTCTTCATTAGCAACTTCTTCATCCCCTACATCAGGTCCGCCGGAATCAGTTCCGGATGGTCTCATTGTAGAACAGGAAACGAAAAGAACCATAAAAGCAATAACTGTTGATACGTGTAAATGGGTTGAAAATGTATTCATATGATCAGTATCCTACCGGATGCCAGGTTGTTTTTGTTTCTTGGAATTCAGTGATAAAATATGGCGATTGTGTTTCTTCTTCCTGCCAGTTTTTAACAGGTTTACGAATAATATGTTTTAAATTTAAAGCCCCGTTCTCATCAATTTGTTTCCGTTGATCCTGGTCAATATTGGGATCAGTATAAAAGAAGGCGTTAACGTCCATATGTGTCGTCATATGTTCAAGTAATTCTTCCCGATAACCGGTCAAAATATTTACGACTCCCTCCGGTACGTCTGATGAGTTTAATACTTCAGCGAAACTTATAGCACAGAGCGGATATTGTTCTGAGGCTAAAACTACGCAGGTATTTCCGCCTACAATTACGGGAGCAATTACAGAAATCAGCCCCAGTAATGGTTGGTCGTCTGGGGCCCAGATATTAACCACACCGGTAGGCTCAGGCATCGAAAAGTTAAAATGTGAGCTGGCAACAGGATTTATGGTACCGAATACCTGCTGATATTTGTCTGCCCAGCCAGCGTAATAAATAAGCCTGTCAATGCTGTCATTGATTTCAGCCTTTGCCCCTTTATTCTTATAGCCGATCGTTTCCAATTCCTCAATAAACTGAGCCTTGCGGGTTTCGAGCATTTCTGCAATACGGTAGAGAATTTGTCCACGATTGTAAGCAGTTCGACTGCTCCAGCCTTCTACCGCCGATCGAGCGGCTACTACAGCATCGCGAACATCTTTACGCGAGCATTGACAGGCATTTGCCAGAATTTCGTCATTACCGTCATAAACTTTGTAGTATCGTCCTGACTCGGTACGGGTAAAGTTACCGCCTATATATGTTTTATATGTTTTTAATACTTCAATTCTATCTGACATAATGCAACTTATTTAATATGAATATTTATAATAAGAACCATCAGTTTTCTAATTTCACATACGGATATAATCCCTGTAGACCACCTTCACGGCCTTTACCGCTTTCTTTATAACCGCCGAAAGGCGAAGTGGGATCAAAATGATTATAGGTATTTGCCCAAACCACTCCATTGCGGATTTTACTTCCTACTTTAAAGATTTTGGATCCTTTATCGGTCCATACTCCTCCGGCCAATCCATAGGGAGTGTTATTAGCTTTTTCAATGCCTTCTTCTGCTGTTCTAAATGTTTGGATAGTTAACACGGGTCCAAATATTTCTTCACGAACTATACGGTTCGATTGACTCACATTGGTAAAGAGGGTAGGGCGACAAAAATATCCCTGCTCCGGAAGCGTGCAAGAGCTTTGATACATCTCTGCCCCTTCATTTACTCCCAGCTCAAGGTATTCATTAATTTTGTTGTATTGCTGCTCGGAGTTAACCGCCCCGATATCCGTATTCTTATCCAATGGATCACCTACAATCAGTGTTTCCATTCGATCACGAAGCTTTCGAATAACCCGATTAGCGATTCCTTCCTGAACCAGCAGCCGCGATCCTGCGCAGCAAACATGTCCCTGATTGAAAAAGATAGCGTTGATGATTCCCTCAACGGCTTGATCGATGGGGGCATCTTCAAAAATGATATTAGGACCTTTGCCCCCCAGTTCCAGCGTATATTTTTTATCGGTACCGGCCAGGGATTTCATAATAATTTTCCCAACCTCCGTTGATCCGGTAAAAGCAATTTTGTTAATATCCTCATGGTTCACGATCAATGAGCCTGTTTGTCCGGTTCCTGTAACGATATTAACGACCCCCTCCGGAAGCCCTGCATCCCGGCAAAGTTCAGCAAATTTCAATGCGGTTAGAGAAGTGGTCTCCGCAGGTTTCAATACAACGGTATTCCCTGTAGCAAGGGCGGGAGCTACCTTCCAGGCGAGCATCAGCAGGGGAAAATTCCAGGGAATAATTTGGCCTGCTACTCCCAGTGAATGCGCATTTTTCCCAGGAAAAGCGTAGTCAAGTTTATCAGCCCAGCCCGCATAATAGAAGAAATGAGCTGCTGCCAGGGGGATGTCCACGTCCCTTGATTCACGGATCGGCTTCCCGCCGTCCTGTGATTCAATAATAGCAAATTCACGGGCACGTTCTTGAATCAACCGGGCCAGCCGGAAAACGTATTTTCCCCTTTCTGAGGCGTCAATTTTTGACCAAATTTTGGTGTAGGCCTTCCGGGCAGATTTAACAGCCTTATCCACATCCTGCTGGGTTCCTTCCGCAATAGATGAGAGTTCCTCTTCTGTGGCGGGATTAATGGAGGGCAAGTATCTCCCTTTCACCGGCTTCTGGAAAGTCCCATCAATAAAGTGTCCGTACTGGTCATCTATCTTTGCATTAGCAGTACTTTGAGGAGCATCATCGTAGGTCCAGACATCTTTGAAATTTAGCTTCGATGTTGGAGAACTTGGCTTAAACGCTTCCTCCTTAATCTGTTCAGCAGTTTCTTGTTCTTCAGCCATTTCTAAAAAGGGTTATTGAAAATTGACTACAAAACTATTCTTAATGGTTGACTACTTTTATACCATACCTATTATTGAGTCAACCAGTATGGAAGTTAATCATTTGAAAAATAAAGATTGCTTTGGTAAACACCGGTACTTTGTTTAACAATCTGCAGTAACAGATCATTTGCAAGAGAGCTAGCTCCAAATCGAAAGTATTCGGGAGTCAGCCAGTCTGCTCCCAGTGTTTCCTTTACCATTACAAGATATTGAAGCGCTTGCTTTGCTTTGCGGATACCACCAGCCGGTTTCATTCCTACCATACGGTCTGTTTCATAATAGTAATCTCGTATGGCCTCTAGCATAACCAGCGTAACAGGCTGTGTTGCAGCCGGCTGTACTTTACCGGTAGAGGTTTTAATAAAATCTGCACCGGCATGCATGGCAAGGTCACTTGCTATGCGAATGTTTTCAAAGGTTTGGAGCTCCCCCGTTTCCAAAATTACTTTCAGGTGAGCTTCTCCGGCAGCTTCTTTTACGGCAGCAATTTCTTCAAATACATAATCATAATTGCCCTTCAAAAATTCTCCACGTGATATAACCATATCCACTTCA
>JBEPXF010000128.1:0-8682 GCA_041642075.1 Fodinibius sp. | reverse complement strand
GAAATTTGATTCACTGAAATCCGTGCCCGTTTTCTTGGTAAAGCGGGTTTATAATAAGGATGTATTAGGCTATTCCGGAGAAGTCTACTTCTTTGCCTGGGCTAAAAAAACTCTGAACAAGTCTGGTACCGATATTTTTAAAATTATCAAGGATAATAATATTATCTCTTCGGTGGCCTCAACTTTGTTATCATTTGGTTTGGTGGCAATTTTCCTATTCGCCGATCAAATTAAGGTGATGGAATGGATTTCCAACCAAAACCAAAACTATTATATAGGTGGGATTCTTTTCTTAGTTATAATTGTCTTCCTATTTATCAAGTTCCGCCATTATGTTATCACCATGCCACTCAAAACGGCTTATCAGATCTTCGGCATACAGGTATTCAGGCTTTTGCTAAACCATTCGGCAAATCTTTTGATGTACTATATTGTTCTTCCGGAGGTGCCACTTTACGTTTGGTTTACCTATATAGCTATAGAGATCATCCTCTCGAGAATTCCATTCCTGCCAAATCGTGATCTTATTTTTGCAGGTATCAGTATCAGTCTGGCCGGAGATTTGGCCATTGCTGAGGACGCCATCGCGGGCATCACGGTTGCCAAAAGCGTACTCAATAAAATTGGTGGTGTAGCTGCTTTCGGACTTTCAAATCTATTTAAACAAACTGGTATAGTCCCTGAACCTGAACAAAAAGAAAATAAAGCTGCTAATCACAACAAGCAGGTAGAACAAGACGATGAAAAAGAAAATTAAGTGCTAATATTTTCTATAGAATGAGTAAATAAATATATCAGTAAATAATTTTATAAGAATTATTCAAAATCATAGAAATCATTATCTCTAATTCTTTTATTGATATATTTCTTTTCTTTTTCTGTAAATATCTTGTCAAACTTAGAATTCCTATTATTAATGCTATTAGTAACATTATATTTCCACGGTTCTGAGCTTTTTACCGCATTAGAATAGACAGCATCTCTCCTTTTAAAATCAACATTGCTATAACTTAGACCTAAAAAATCTCCAACCCCTGTCATGACTTTATTCGTATCAGAAACAAGATCCTCGTATCTTAAAACATAATTATTCTTCTCATTTACAAATTTCTGACTGATTTTAATAGTCTTATTCCACAATGACAGGGCATATCGAATACCTTGTCTCTTAAATTGGTCTGGATGCTCTCTCGAGCGCTTTACAATAGATGAAACTACTTCACGGCCATCTCTTACAATGTGAATAACTTTGGCATTTGGAACATATTCCAATATCCAGGGTATCTCAAAAATATGCTTAGGGGTTTTTTCTACCCAAACCTCTTTATTATCCCGATTTACTGCAATTTCATCAAGCAATGATAAATATATATCGACAGATTCTTGGTATTTAATAGGTTGTTTAGGAATATTATTGCCTAAATGTGATAATTCCAATTTATTAAGAATAGTAGACAAAATACTCATCTCTCGCATTGTAGATAATCCCATCCAAGTTATAAATCTGGATATATAGTTTCTTCTTCCTACTGTCTTCCAGAAAAAATGGGTTTCAGGAAAAGTAGTAACCTTGGGATGGGATGCAATTAATGTTTGAAGCAACGTGGTTCCTGAACGAGAGCAACCTACTATAAAAATCCTTGGATCTACCTTTTCTGAATTAAATTCATACCTCATATAAAACTTTTTTAAATATTTTTTTAGTGTAATAGTTTTTCAAATGTTAAATACATCTCAAAGGATATTAAACCTAAAACCATATTTTTAATATAAAGAATAAAGAAAGAACTACGGTCTCATTTTTCCAAATATTGCCTTTAATAAATACCTGCTAACTTTAGGAACAGGATCATTAATGCTTATCCTCCCTGATTGACATTATACAAATGGATTACTTTTTAAAAATAATAGTATACTTTAATAGTATCTTATCATTTTAAACCTAAAAAACTTTGAATAAGATCAAATATCATAAAAGCGGCCTTCCCAAAGTCAGTTGTGTAATGGTTACAGCTGACCGAAAGGAATTGGTTAAACGCTCTATTGAATGTTATCGGAAGCAGACGTACCCCAATACGGAATTAATCATTATAGATGATGGAAAGGAAGATCTGCAGGATGTCTTGCAAGTTATACCTTCTTCACAACTAAAATATGTAAAACTCCCCTCCAAACCTGACAATACTTTGGGTAAGCTGAGGAATCGTTCTTTAAAAGAAGCGACGGGAAAGTTCATAGCCCAGTGGGATGACGATGACTGGTACCATCCCGAACGAATTGAAAAACAGGTTAACATCCTCCTTAAAGGATATGACGCCTGCTGCCTTTCTGGAACTTTAATTCATTTGAACGTAGAGCCATATAAAGACCAGCCCTACATTGGATATCTACCTGACGGAGTTCCGGGGAGTATAATACACCGGGCAAATTTTGACATTAGATATCCTCATACAAAACGAGCTGAAGACACTGTATATTTAGAGAAGTGGATGGAAAAACGTTATTTACAACTTCCTGATAAATACTCTTACTTATGCATCCGATGCTATCACGGCTCAAACACTTGGGGAAAGAATCACTTTTTGAGACGTATCCGAAATAACCCGAAGGATGCAATTCTTTATCTCTGGTACAAAAAAATTAAAGGAGATCTTTTCAGCCATCCGAAGTTTTCTCTTCCCCCGCAAGCAAAAAAAGCATTTCAGCACTATATAAATGATTCCAGACAACTAGAATTATTGTAAAAGTATAGACAAAATACTGATCAATATTATAACAGATTACGCTAAATCAAGAGTTTCTAAGACGATAAAAGAATATTAATGCAAAGATTATTCCTGGTTGGATGTCCGCGATCCGGTACTACTTTATTACAAAGTATGCTGAGTTCTCATCCGCAGATCATTTCTTTTCCGGAGACCCATCTTCTTTCACATACTGTTCCTGTTAATCCCGTATTGCGTTTTTTCAAAATATACGGTTCAACCTCCTGTTCTGTTTTGTTTCGAAGAATGATAGATCTGGGACTTAATGGTGACCAAGTATTTCTACCGGAATCTGTGATTTTAAGATCGACTGTATGGACCAATGTAATTCTGGAAAACATAGACCGCTTAGCGAATCACATTGCGGAAGAAACCCCAACTTTTTGGTTAGAAAAAACTCCTCGTCACTTGCGTTATATTTCTCTAATCTCAAAAGCTGATCCTGATAGCAGATTTATTCATATAATCAGGAATGGAAAAGATGTTGCTTCAAGCATGTATTTTGCTACCCACAAGCATCCCGAACAATGGGGCGGTGAGCGGTCAGTCAAAAAATGTGTCTACTGGTGGAACAGAAGTATAAAATATTCAAAACAGTACCTAGGAAAGCGGAATCACCTATTTATATCCTATGAGCAATTGGTAAGTGAACCTGATGTAGTATTAAAGGCTTTCTGTAAAAAAGTAGGATTTCCCTATCGTCCGGTGATGATTCATGCTTTCCATGAAACCGCCTCTTCACTTATTACAGAGGAAGAAAAATGGAAACAAAAGAATACTTCTGCTCAACTTTCCACCTCAGAAAAGTTTGATCAATTGCCCGATAAGGACCAAGACTATATCAAAAAAAATATTGCTGATTTTCCCTATTGGTCAATACAATTCTGAGAAGTGCGTATTTGTAAATCAGAGTCGTTAATTAATACCTATCAGTTTCCAAGATCCATCTTAAGTCCCACCTGCATCCCCCACCGGTTTCCTGAGTAGAGTTTCCCAATGTCCGAAGCAACAGAGGCAACAGCACTGATTCCATGCTCTGGAATTAACTTATATGATCCACTTAATAAAACCGAGTATTGATCTCTCCGCAGTTCATCGAGCGGTATATAGGGCGGCTCTTCCCCCTGCATAATGACTGTACCATAATTGCGTGAGTAGGTAAAAAGTGCCTTATAACTTAACCGTTTCGATGGTCTTCCCTTAAACCCAAGGTGATGGGCCACAATCATATTATTTGATATCTCTCCCCTTCCCTCAAAGTGCTCGTTTGGTCCAATTAACAATAAAGGATTCCCCATAACTCTGCCTTCGTAAGACCATCCCGATCGATAGACACCATTATGGTAGTATCCCGACCTTCCCGGGGGATCTCCTATCCAAGAGTTTTGGCGCTTGGTATTTAGGTGCTCCCAAAGTAGTTCCGTTACAATCCCTTCTTGGTTGTCAAATTCTATTCCTGCTCCCCACATTCCGTCCCAAGGACTTCGGAACCGCAAGGCAACCTTATCCTCCAGGTAGAATAATCGATAGATTTTAAGCCGAAAATGATTAAAATTAATACCAGCTTTAAAATCATAAGCTGCTACCGAATTCCCGATAACATTGGAAGTATCATTTGCCGGTGCATTATTCCCTGTAGCAGCTCTGCCAGTTGCCACTCTTAAAAAATCTGAGAAAGATGATGGAAGTTTCCCAAATCGTGGGTGAGTCCCTCCCCACATAACGTTATGTACGGCACCTGCGGTCAGATCAAACCGAGGATGAGTATATCTAAGATAAAAATATTTTTGATGTAGATAGGGACCGTCAATATGACGATCATCTGTAAACCAGCCGTGACTCATCATCGCATCAAACTCAAGATGCTCCCCGTTTCCGGGTATTTGGACAAATTCTTGCGTGCCCAGACGAACTTTAGGAATTGGTATGGCATTCCGACTAACCATCATTGATCCCATGGATAACTCACGGTCATTTAGCCCTATAGGATCATAAAATCGTCCGCCCTTTAAAGCAACTCCCTTATAGTGCAGTTCACCAAAAAGCTGAGTGAAATGAAGCGAATTCTGTTGAGAAAGCCGCCCATTTATATTGAATCCACTTCTGAACTGAAGTTCTTCGGAACTAGTAATGGTATAGTTACTGTAAAATTGATTTATAAAATTGGAAGAGGAAGCATCAATAGTTCCATCATTATTGGCATACAGCCAAAAGGGAAGTTCTTCTGACAAGCCCAGATAAGCCGATGTTTCAATCCCATACTCTACCGTCTCTTGCTGAGCTTGACAAAAATCAGCAAGGAATAGAATTGCAAAAAACGACAGGATGATAGCATATATCTGGTAAGAACATCGGTCCATGTTGATCAATAATTAACCGTAGTTTGCCAAGCGATCCTTACCTTCTATCAGGTTGCTGAATTTCTCTTTTTTAAGTGCATTCCACATTCTATCGGCAAAAGCAAAAAACGGTTTTTTTTGATGATACCATCCAAAATGCAGACAGTAAGGAGTAGTTTCCAAATAGTCACCTTTACCAGGAATAAGCGAAAGTATCTTCATAAAAAGCTTTCTCAACCACTTTATCTTTAAACCTCGCAAATTATATACAAAGCTATCACAGTAGTATTTACATACCACATACTCAAAATCCTCATCGTGAGAGGTCAAATCCCCTATATAGTCCAGCTGTGGACTAGTATGACCCTGTAGCCAGGGATAAACGGGTAAATTTAGTTTTGACATTGCCATAGCCATACTCCACTCACAGGATTCTTCACTGCGACCCTGTTCTAATGTTCTGCTACGAAAATGAGTCTCATCTTTACGATCAAGCATCTTCTGGGCAAAATCACATACTTTTTGAGTAAGGCTAAAATCCTGCGCATAAATCATTCCCGTTTGAACACGGCTTAGATAAGTGAGGCCAAAATGGTTAAGAGTACGGCGACGTCGTCGAAAAAGAATATCTGTTACAATACCAATAATTTTCGGACCACCAAAAAAATTGTCTGAAACCTGGGTTCCCGTGATTGTAAAAGGATAGGGTCGAAAGGATTTCCATAAGGAATCCGGATTCTTACACCAAATAATATCGCTATCTAAATACATATTACGCTCGAAGAACATATATTCATGGATATTATGCTTAAATCCCACAATGGAAGCGTGGTCCGGCGACATAATATGAATGATATCAAAGATTCCACTCAAATTGCGCTCTTCAAGTATCTTTTTATGTTTCTCTTCACAAACCAAAGCAACGGGACGCTCATCATCATAGCGTCTCAGCGAAATTACCGAAGCAACCGCGTGTTTAAGATATTTGGGATGGCCATAAGTTGTATATATATACCCCTCAGGGGCTAAATTTTTCTTTTGGACAGATCTGAGCATAGACAATTTTTATATAATTTGAGCTAAATATACAACTATTCTCGTCAAATTTTAAAACCTGCCTATCGTTCCGCCCGTTTACGAAGTGTCTCCATAAGTGAATCGAATCCTTTTTTTCGAATAATTCGCTGAAACTGTTGCTGATAGGAACCGGCGGTTGATACATCATCAATAACCATATCAGTTACCACCCACTGCTGGTAACCATCCTTCTCTTTATACTTCATTTCATAGCCTACAGGAGTACGTACTTTATCCAGTTCGGCAATGGTACTTACGAAGGCGCTGTCTCCCTCTACTGATATATCCTCGTAGGTAACTTTTGCACGGTAAATATCCAACTTATTTAGTGACTGATCACGAATTATCGTTGAAAATAAATTGATGAATTCATTTTGTTTTTCAGCTGATAGTTCATCATAAGTATCTCCAAGGGCGAATTGGGCCATTTCACCGTAATCAATATTACCGTTGATAATATTTTTTAGTTTTTCTCTCTGTTCATCAGTATACTCGGTACCTTTTGGTCCCAACAAGGCCTTTATTTCCCGATCCCGTTCTTCAAAAAGTTGTTTGATATCTGACACATTTTTTTGTGCCCATCCATCTACCGGTTGAATAAAAAGTATTGTTAGCAATAATATTAATGACATCCGGAAATAATTTTTAAAAGAATTCATATTAATCTTCATTATTAAAAATTGGTGTTAACGGCAAACCAGACTTACGATGTAATTCAAGCATATCCGTATTAAAGCTAAATATCTCACGCCTTTTTTGTACTCGAAGTTCAAGTTCTTTCTTCATGGCATCAATCAGATCTTTGGTATCACCAATGCCAAAATCATAGTCCAGTTGCTCCTGACGAAGCCATTTTTTACTAATTACAAGAGCTTCATCGGTGTTTTCCACTTTTGTTTTAGAAAGTGAGGCATTTTTATAAGCCTCATTAAGTTCTAATTCAATACCATCAACGGCCGCCTCCCTTAAATATTTTGTCTGTCGATATTGCAGTTGTCTTCGCTCTACATTGGCATTCATACTTAAAAAGTCTAAATTCTGTCGAATAATTAAGCCAAACGAAGCTGAAAGATAGTTAGCATTGTTAATAATAAAAGGATTACTTTGGCGGGGTCTGTTAGGAGTATTGGCAAAGCTACCTGACATGCCAAGAACCAGTGCGGGATAATTCCTGCTTTTTTCAGCTTCCAGACCATGTTCAGCCGCATTCATCCCAGCTTCAATCGCCTTTATTTCTGAACGGTTGCTTATAGCATTCATCCGGTAGAAATCAAATTCTCTTAATTCACCTGTAACGGGATCCAGAAATGATTCTTCGGGAATATATAGTGTACCTTCTTCCGACTGCAGTACATAGTTCCATATCCGGCGTGTCATTTGTGCGCTTTCCCGAACTTCAGCCGCACGACTAGCAAATTCTGATTTAAATATCCTAAACTTGAAAAAATCGGATTCATCAAAATCTTCTGATCCCTCCTGTTCTTTCTCTTGCAATTGTTTTTCAATATCCCTGATCGTATTGGTTGCTTCCTCAAGCAATCGCATGATTTCATTCGTAAGAATATGACTCTGGTACAATTCTATTAAACGAACTTCTAAATCTGACTTCTGTTGTTCAAACTGCTCTTTTGCTGCTTCTGCAGCTGACTCAGCCGCTTTTACTGCATTACTCAGGGCTCCCCAAGTAAACAATGGTTGTGCTGCGGTTACTTCAGCCCGGCTAAAAACCGCCCAGTCTTCCCAGTCATTTTTAAGATTTGGATCCAAATAATATTCATCTTCATCTAATTCATCGCGTTGGCTAACAACACCAGGTACTACTCCATGTTGGCTACTAAATTCAAATGAAGGCAAATAACGATTGGCATTAACCTGGTTCACCTGGTTCTCGGCTAAATGTATTTTCTGTTGCTCATAATCAAGCTGTGAGGCGTTCTCAATTCCCCTCTCAATAAATTCTTGTAGTGATACCCGCACGGTATCCTGTGCCGAGGTTCCATATGTGCAGAAGAATAAAAGTAGCAATAAAACAAAGGTAATTTTCTTCATGTCGGTGAGTATCTGTTCAATGAGTAAGTTCGATTGATAAACGTTTGGTCATCTCTTTTTATTTAATAAAAAATAGCCCCTCCCGGATGGAAGAGGCTATAAATTATCAGAGCGGAGGGAGAGGGATTCGAACCCCCGGAGACCATAAGGCCTCAACGGTTTTCAAGACCGCCGCATTCGACCACTCTGCCATCCCTCCGGTTTCTTAGGCATAATTATTTATGCATTCTCCAGTGCCTGTGCACCTGAAATAATTTCTGAAATTTCAGTTGTAATAGCACTCTGACGCGCCCGATTATATTCAAGTTCAAGATCTTCCTGCAATTCATTCGCATTCTCGGTAGCGTTATCCATAGCTGTCATTCTCGCCCCTTGTTCAGCTGCATTCGACTCAAGAATAGCCTTCCACAACTGTAAATTCAAGTGAGAAGGTAATAATTTTTTTAGAATAC
>JBEPXF010000127.1:0-8742 GCA_041642075.1 Fodinibius sp. | reverse complement strand
CTGTAGCCTAATGCAGCACGGGGTGGCATACCACCGGGAATTTTTACGTAATCAAACTCTTCCTTAGCCGCTCTCAACATAAGCTCACCGCCGGAAGTAATACCGATCACCTGTGCCCCTTCTGCTCTCGCCTGCGCTAAGGCGCTCAATGTTTCTTCCGTGTTTCCGGAAAAGCTACAACCAATAAACAAAGTCTCTTCATCCACCCACTTGGGGATTTCGTAGTGCTGTACAACCGTCACGGGATAGGGACAACTGTAATAGCTATATGCCTGGATCAGCTTAGCTCCTGTAACAGATCCTCCCATTCCTACAAGGCAAATTGTACGAATACGTTCCTTATCAATGGTAAGTTCGATATCATCAGTCAACTTTATTGCCTTGGCCCACTGATCGGGAAAATCCTTTAAGAAATCCCACATATTCTGGGTATCCACCGATTGAATAGAAGATAAATCCATAATGCTATAAGGTCGTGCGTTTAGTTTAAAAGTTGGAAAATAGCGTATCTACTTCAGCAGTTGTAGTACATTTAAGTACATGAGATGCCAGCTGATTCATTTCTTCCAAAGTATGGGCGCATAATGCTTGCTTTACTTTAGGCAACAGGGCTGGCGTCATACTTAATTCATTTATACCCATACCCAAAAGACAACAGGCTGCAACAGGATCTGAGGCCAACTCTCCACAAACACTTACGGGAGTTCCCGTTTTCTGTCCTGCATCTGCTACCATTTGAATTAATCTCCATACTGCCGGCTGACGCTGATCATATAAATTGGAAATTCGTTCGTTACCCCGATCAACAGCTAAGAGGTATTGGGTTAAATCGTTTGTTCCGATACTTAAAAAGTCTGTCTTTCTTGCAAAATCTTCTGCCTGAACGGCTACATTTGGCACCTCTACCATTAATCCAACCTCTACCTCCTCGTCTACCTCATAGTTCTCTTCTTTCAATTTCTCCTGCAGATTTTGAACGGTCTTATTAATGATTTCAACTTCTTCAAGGGTAGTGACCATCGGGACCAGAATACGTGTGCGACCCGGATAGCTCCCGGCGGACTTCAGTATAGCTTTCAGTTGTTGTTCCAACAAAGGCCGTTGATCCAGCAACATTCTAATGCCCCGCCAACCCAAAAATGGATTTTGCTCTTCCTGTCCTAAATCAAAAAACTTGTCTCCACCTGCATCAAACAGGCGAACGGTAACAGGATGCGGTTCGGTCGCCTTCAATACCGTGCGGTAAAAATCACATTGTTTTTCTTCGTCCCTAAAAGAAGACTGATACAGGTACATTGATTCCGTCCTTAACAGTCCAATACCTTCAGCCTGGTAAGCATCCACAAAATTCAATTCCTCCTGAAACTCTACATTTGCCCGGAGTACAAAAGAATGACCATCTGCTGTTTTGCTCTTCTGCTGGCACAAGGCCTGCTCACGGGAATGTTCTTCGGCTACACTACTAATTCTCTCATCATATTTTTTTCGTGTTTCCGTTGAAGGATTTACTACGATCGACCCTTCAACACCATCCAAAATCAAAAGTTCTTCAGCCCCAATGGTATCTGAAGCATCTTTAACTCCGACAATAGCCGGGATCTGCATAGCACGGGCCAATATAGCTGCATGCGAGGTCGTCCCTCCTTTGTCCATTATAATACCAGCTATATTATTTTCCGAAAATTCTATGACCTCTCGGGGACTTAAGTTATGAGCCACTAATATTGTCCCCGGATCGAATCTCGGTTTTCCATCTTCATTATTGACAATTTGAATCAGTCGATCCCGTACATCAGATATATCTACCGAACGCTCTTTTAGCAGTCCCTCCTGCTTCTTCATTACATTCAAATAGTCGCCAAACACCTTGTCAATAGCGGCATCCGCAGCTTTGTTATTATCCTTTATTTCAGTTTTTATCCGACTGCGTAAGTCGGGATCGTGAAGCATCTGGATCTGTGTTTGAAGCAAATCTGAGGCATCTTCATGATCCTGTTCTGCACGCAGAGAATCGAGTTCTTCTCGGGCTATATCCAGTGCTTTCTCAAAACGTTCCAATTGGTGATCAACCTGATCGTCTGCAATATTCTGTCCATATATACGGGGACGCCGCTGTCTGTACAGACTTGCCTTGCCCACGGCTATCCCGGGGGCCGCTGCTGCTCCGCTCAGCAACACTTCCTGCGCTTGTAAATTATTATTCATCTTCTTCATACACCTCACCAAATCCGTCTTCAATCAGTTCAACAATCGATTCCGCTGCCTCCTTTTCGTCTGGACCATCAATCTCAAGTTCCAATTCAGCTCCTTGTTCAGCTGCCAGAGTCATTACACCCAAAATACTCTTTCCGTTTACCTTGTAGCCATACATATGGATAAAAAAATCAGATTTAAATTTGCTGGCTAATTTAACAAGGGCCGCAGCCGGACGTGCATGAAGCCCGGCATTATTCACAATAGTAACTTTTTTTTTAATCATATAAGGGTTTGGTTTATTGGTTAAAATGCCAATAATTACATTAACTATCCATGCACTTTAACATACTTTTCCTATTTGGATAGTTTATACTATTTAATTGCCGATTTCTCTAATGTTTTATTAATTTATGATTCATTTTGAAGCAAATTAAATATCAAAAATTTCATGTCTGTAACAAAAGAAGATGTTAAGTATATAGCTGATTTGGCTCATCTGCAGCTTACCGAAGAGGAAAGTAGCTCATTAGTTAATGATATGAACCAGATTTTGGATTACATGACAACGCTCGAAGAGTTGGATACTTCCGATGTTGAACCATTGGAACACGTCATTGATCTGGAATATCGCCTGCGCAACGATGAGGCAAAAGAACCGGTAGATCACGAGGAAGCACTTAAAAATGCGCCGGATGCAGATAGCGACTATTTTCGGGTACCTCGTGTTATTGAGTGATTTAAGCAACACATACTGGAATTAAGTTAATATTCTGAAGTTTTACATCGAGCTACTGGTTCTTGATTTTACCCGTTCTTTAGTCTGCTATAGAAGTGGATATACAATCTATCTCTGAATACAGGATAAATACTCAGCCTTAACCCTCGCTGCTTTGAACAAACAAAAGAAGCAATCCCTGAAAGAAGATTTTATCTCAAATCTATCCCAATCAAAGCAACACTGGATAGCCCTGTCTATTCTCTTCCTCCTTCCGCTTATCCTTTATTCGGCTATCTTTTTTGGGGGACACCAATTTTTGGGGAACGATGTGTTACAATACCGCGCCGGAGCAGAATCGGTTATTCAACACATGGAAGCGAATGACGGGGAACATCCCAATTGGGCTTCCAATATGTTTTCCGGGATGCCTTCTTACGTGCTCCATAATCCCTCTTCCCCTCCTAACATCGACAGTTTCTTTAAGTGGATTGGAGGTGATACCCATCCACTACCTTTTTTCTGGATCCTGCTTAGCGGGGCATATTTTTTCTTTGTTATACAGGGAGTGCGTCCTTTCTCGGCGGCGTTGGGATCTATTCTCATTGGATTTACGACCTACCTCCCGATTATCATTGAAGCAGGACACTACGGCAAATTTATGTCCTTTTCTTTCATACCCTGGATGTTTGCCGGCTATTATATGGTATCTCGCTCCAGTCGTAAATTAGCAGCCTTCTTTATTTTTGCTCTTGCGATGACGTTGCAGCTAAGGGCTAATCATCCCCAAATTACCTATTACTTTTTATACCTGCTCGGTTTTTGGTGGATATATGACAGCTGGCTGGCTTACAAAAAAGAGGATGTTAGAAATTGGCTCGAACGGACCGGTATCGCCTTTGGGGCCGGCGTACTGGCAATAATCTGTAGTATTGACATTTACTGGCGACTCTATGAGTACTCCCAATACAGTATGCGAGGAGGGTCTTCACTGGGGAGTTCACAAAGCGGTGGACTTTCATTAGACTACGCTTTCAGCTGGTCACAGGGTGTTGGAGAACTTCTCACACTCATCATCCCGGGTATTTACGGAGGTTCATCCGGGGAAGCATACTGGGGACCCAAATCTTTTACCAGTGGGCCTCATTACCTGGGAGCCATAGCCTTTGTGTTAGCCTTGATCGGATTAATTCATTATCGCAAAAAAATAAAGTATGTCTTTTTTGGAGTGGGTGCACTAACCCTTCTCTTTTCTCTGGGGAATAACTTCCTGCTCCTCAATGAGTTTGCATTTAATTATATTCCTTTATTTGACAAATTTCGCGTGCCGGAAACCTGGCTTATCGCTACAGTCTTCTGCTATTCAGTATTGGCTGTTTATGGAATAGAGGCTTTATTAGATCTTGCACAAGAGAAAAAAGAGTCTCTAAAAAAATTATATTTGCCCCTGGGAATAGCTCTGGCACTCGGCTTGCTATTCTCACTTGGCAGCAACTCGCTACTCTCCTTTGATAAGCCTGGAGAAATGGATCAATATTCACAACAAGTAGCCCAGCAAAATAATGTTTCCCCGGATGATCCCCAAGTGCGACAACAGATTGAAAATTTTCTTAGTACCCGGGTAAAACCAGAACGCAGGGAAATGGCAAATAGCGATTCCATACGTTACCTTGTAATCGTTCTTCTGATTGGAGTACTTATCTGGATGCTCGTAAGAAAAAAAATCAGTAAGGGATATTTCTTAATCGGACTGCTTTTGCTTACTGCTTACGATATGCTTAGCGTAGGCAACCGCTATGTTAATGAAGATCAGATGGTTTCCGAACGTCTACAAGCAGAACAACTAATCCGCCAGCAACAGACAGAAGTGGATCGGTTTATTATGCAAAACATCAAGTCGGAAGAAGGATATCCCTATCGGGTTTATCCACAGGCAGATAATGCTTTTAATAATGCCATTCCCTCCTACTTCTATCCCACTATCGGGGGATATACGGGGGCAAAGTTGGGACATTATCAAGATCTCATTGATTATCTTTTGATGGACGGCAATAAAGGCTTCAATGATCCCATACTCGATATGCTGAATGTCAAGTATATTACTTTACAGCAGTCTCTTACTATCAGCGGATATACCGAGGTGGAAAGTCAGGAAGGCAAGCGTGTCTACCGAAATGACGACGTACTACCTAAAGCGTTTTTTGTAGATTCAGTAATAACTGTCAGCAGCCCACAACAAGCCGCTGAAAGGATGCAGCCTCAATCAAACTTCAATCCTGCTGCAACCGCTATAGTAGAGAACAATGATGCAATCACTGCTACACCCGATACCACAGCCCAAGTTTCAATAACAACATATAATTCCAAAACAATAGAATTAGAGACCTCATCATCTGAGAATGGCTTTCTGGTACTTAGCGAGATCTATTATCCGGTGGGATGGGAAGCAACTATTGATGGAGAGAAAACCGAAATATACAAAACCAACTTTGTATTACGTGGTTTTCAGGTCCCGGCTGGCGAGCACACCATCCGCATGACATTCGAACCCGCTTCCAGTTTGTGGGGAAAACGTATTGCATGGGCGGGACATATTATATTGTGGATTGCCGGAGGAATTACCTTGATCGGCGTTTATCGATCAAATTAAGGCATTAACTTTTAGTACTAAATATATAAATCATCCGGACTAAAATAGTCCCCGAGCAACTCATAATCTTTCTTATAAAATTCAATAGCCACATCTAAAGCTTCTCCAGATATGTCATTTAGGTTGACCTCGGTACCGCCTGTTTTACGCTGTCGTAATTTTAAACCAGACTTAAAACGCTGAAGCATTTCTTCCAGCTCTGAAATATTGCGCAGTATAAAAATGTGATCCAGGTAGTCGATAGTACCACCCAAAAAATTGTATTGTGGACGTGAATGGTGCTCAATACTGTTATTAATATCCCGATATTCTGCTAAATTCAGTATAAAAGTGTTAAGATCCGGATTTATTGGCAATCCCTCCTTTTCCAGTGCCTCTCGGCTGGATTCTAAGTCACCTAAATCCAATACGCGATTGCGATAGCAAGAAATTAACCGCTTTACTGGATCGCGTACCAATGCAAAGCGGGTCGTATCTGTTCGTTGCTGAAGAGTAGATACGCTCGTAAAAGCAGATGGGCGTTTTTTATAATAGTCGTGATGCTCCCGATAATCGCTGAATTCCGGAAGATCTGCATCGAAACGCTTACCGAATTCTATTTCGTGCAGGGCATGTTTAATAGAAGTGCAGGCATTTTTCGGAATCGGAATGTAAATAAGTTTCTGCTCAGGCAGGTATATTTGATGTACCTGATAGCCGGGAACTCCCAGCCTGCGACAGAAATACCGACAATATAGCCGTAATTCTTCCCAATTAAGCTTCAGTAAGCCCATTTAAGTAGTAAAAAGTTTTTCCGCAAGCCAGCTCTTAGCCTCTTTCCAGTAACGATGAGGAGGAACCCATCCTACTAAATCGGTAAATCCGGAAACCTTTCCGGTCGCCTTTCGGATATTATACAATTGATACTTACGCTGACTCTTATTCATTTTATCCTTGTGTTTTTGATAAAACTTCAGATATCCCCTGAGCTGATCCCGGGGATTGGAAATACGCTCCCCGCCGTGTTGCAAGTATACCTCCTGTAAAGGCTCCTGTACATTTCTAATGGGTCCGTATTCTTCAGCCAGCCGAATCCAAAGGTCATAGTCCTGTGCGGCATTCAGGGATTCATCAAATCCACCGACAGCCTGTATGCGCTCTTTTTTAATCAACCCCTGGTTGCCGACATAGTTGGTATACAGGAGATCTTCAAGCGTTATCACTTTAGGCTTTTGCCAGACGGGAACTCCTTCCTTGTACATCATGCGAACATCAGAAGTTACAAAAGCATAATCATCGGAATAGGCATCCATCAATTTATCTATGCGATCTTCTGTCCAGGCATCATCGTCATCGAGCCCTGCAATAAAAACTCCCGAAGCTTCTTCAATTCCCTGATTCCGTGCTTTACATGCTCCCATAGGAGCCTCGTTGCGAATATAGTGAAGAGAAATAGCATCGTAGTAAGGTTCTACAATGGGCAGGGCCGACTGATGGGAGCCATCATCAACGACGATTAATTCTATGTTATCATAGCTTTGTACAACTACCGAATCGAGGGCCCGTGGCAAGAGCTGTAACCGGTTATGGGTTGTTACCACAGCCGATACCAATGGTTTATCCATAGTTCACAGTGCAATCTATTTGAAAATTGGCATTGTTCACGGTAAAAAATGTATTTTCAAGCTTTCCAATAATGGTTATCATACCTTTTAGCATGAAACAGCATTCAAAAGTTTCTTTTATTATTTGTAGTTATAACCGTGCCGGTTATCTCGACGATACACTGCAATCCCTTGTGGATTCCGGCCTTACCAGCCAACCGGCAGAATTGCTTATTATTGATAACAATTCAACCGACTCCACACCGGAAGTTGTTAAAGGTTATCAGCAACAGTACGCTAAAGATGGTAATACCTTACGATATATCAAAGAGACAAAACAAGGTCTTTCATATGCCCGGAATCGGGGTATAAAGGAGGCCCAAGCCCCATGTGTTGTATTTCTGGATGATGATATACAGGCAACGGAAAAATTAATTTCTCGCTGGCTCTCTTTCTTTTCGAGCAATCCCAATGCCTTGGCAGCCGGTGGCAAAATTCATGTACAATTCGATGACCCGCGTCCCGATTGGATGTCCCATTTTTTATTGCCCCTGTTAGGACATCACGATCTTGGAGATTCCCCCAGAAAATATCCTCAGAATAAATATCCCTTTGGCGGTAATATGGGTTTTAGAAAAAATATTTTTGACCTGTTGGATGGATTCAATACCGAACTGGGACGCAAAGGTAGTCAGCTGAAAGCCAGTGAAGAAAAAGAACTCTTTCGACGTATCAGAGCTGAAAATATTGATATTTACTATCTTCCGGAGGCCAAGCTCTTCCACAGGGTTAATGAAGAACGGCTTACCGAAGAATATATTCGCCGACAGGCCATCGGGCTGGGACAAAGCATTGCCCTGCAAGTACAAAATGAACCCAACCAAAGAACTAAACAAATAGTAAGAGAACTTTTGAAAATAATTGCCACCCTCCTGCTCTTTTTCCCTTATGCATTCACCTTACAACTTCCTAAGGCCTTGATGCTCATTAAATTTCGCAAATGGATAGCAGAAGGATATTTTGGGATGAATGCTCAAGCCTCTTCCGCATAATTATCAAGAACACGAATATGAAGAAAAGCATTAAACAGATACTCGGGAAGCTCTTCTGGGGTTTTTACAGACATTTACTTTCCGACAAATGGTATGCAAAGGTGCGTTATTGGCTTGAGCTGGATGAATGGCCTGATCTCGATAATCCCCAAAAATTCACCGAAAAAATACAGTGGATAAAACTTAACGAACGAACACCACTCCGAAAGCAAGCAGCAAACCGCCTTGCAGTCAGAAATTTTGTAGAGAGGGAAATAGGTGAAGATCATCTTGTTCCCCTCGTAGATTCCTTTGATACCCTTACACAATCGATTTGGGAATCGCTTCCCGAACAATTTGTTTTGAAAGCCAACCACGGATGCGGAATGCTTTCCATAGTTTATGACAAAAATAAAGAGGATTTTAAAACGATCCATCAAAAAACAGAAAAATGGAAGCAGACCAATTATTATCGATTCGGACGGGAGTGGGCCTATAAGGGATTACCCAGAAAAATTCTCGCTGAAGAACTGCTGCTTACCCAAAAAGGAACCATCCCAAAGGACT
>JBEPXF010000126.1:0-8816 GCA_041642075.1 Fodinibius sp. | reverse complement strand
CTTCTTCACCGGTTATTGGATCTTCCTCCATCACCTTGCTTGAGGTATTCCCCCCGCCTGTATTATTGATATAGGCATCACTTCCAAGCAAATTAGAACGATATACTAAGCGCGCCAAAGGATCCATTCCTTTGACTTCTTGCTCGTTCCACTTGCTTTCAACTTTTCTAAAATAGGATTCAACAGTACTTTTTGCCATTATATTATTCTTCAGTATTTAGTGCTATTTCGATTTAATATTCTTAAAAAATTAATAAGTCTAGAATTCAAGGTGATCTATTATCTATTCACTTCTTTTGTTCACATTTTATACTGTTTTATTCACGATTATTCTAAATATCATTTATACATCAGTTAGCTGGGCTCTGGGCAACAGCAGGGCGATAATTTTTCTGGTAATAATAACTCAGGCCAAGATACAACAACACAGCAATAAACCAACCTGGAAGCCCCAGGAAGAAGATTTCAATACCCATATAGAAGTTAATAAACAGGCATAATATCAGTGTCACAAACCATGTTAAACCTGCTGCCCAGTTAAAATTTAATCCAACCGCTTCAGCAAGGTTACTTTGTAAATTAATTTTTGGAAAGACCATCACATCCAGGAATATAACTGCTCCCATGGGCATAAGCACTAATCCATACAGTGCTACAAAATCCAACAGTTTCATCACAAGCGCAGGGAAACAGGCAAAGATTGTAGTAACTAAACCCGTAAACAGCGTTACTTTCCATCGCTTCCAGTTGGGAGTAACAGATTGAAAAGCCAAACCGGCCCGATAGATCGTTGGATTGGCAGTCGTCCATCCCGCAATAACGACACAAATAGCACCGGCTACTCCCGCACTGTTATAGGCAATAATTCCGGGAGCAATAGCACCTGCAGCGGCAGCGGTAAGAATACCTGATGCCATCCAGGCGATAAAATGTCCAAAGAACATTCCTGTTGCAGATGAGAATCCATGTTGCCATTTCTCTGCGAATCGCAATATGGACATATCTGACATTCCGATATGCATCGCCATATTGGCAAACCAAGCAAAAAACATGACGTGCCAAAAAGTAAACTTACTTTGTCCCTCAGCGGGAACCCCTGTCCAGATACTTTCTTTGGCAACAGGCCAAAAATCAGATATGGAAGTAACGCCTAACTCAGGCAATACGGCCAATGCAGCTGCTATAAAGACCAGTATCATCCACGGGAACGCGATATTGGCAAAACGAGCAACATATTCATAGCCTAAGATAGCTATAATAGTTATAACCAAACCCACTACAAAAACAGTTAAAATCCACCCCAGACTAGATGGTAACCATTCCCCCAGAGTTGGCATGTCAATCCCAAAGGGTAACCCTACCGCTGTAGCGGCAACTGCAATCATCGATCCCGCCAAGAAACAGAACATCAAAGCATTGACAATGTTATAGATCAGTGCCAGTTTTGACCCGCAAATTTTTCTCAGCTGCCAGTACAAGGTAAGTTTTGTTTTTACCGCTACGGGAGCGCATAAAAAAGCCCAGCTTAATACAGCTAATATATTGCCCAGAATTAAGCCCCAAATAAGATCAACGGCAGCGACACCGTGAGCAACAAATAGTGGCCCAATAACGAATTCGGTGCCAGCAGTGTGCTCTCCGGCGTACATCCCTAAAAAACCTTTCCAGCCTTTACGCTTATTTGCGGGAACAGGTTCCCGTTCATACTCATCTATTGAATCAAGTCGGGCATCTAAGCGTTGAAGAAAATTACTCATAAATCATTATCAAAAATTTCTTCTTTAATTATTTTAGACTTACCGTATCCACTGTGGCATTTTTTATTAATAAGAGACAGTCGCTATCAGTATCTACTCTTATGTATTTAATATTTTTTATTAGTGACCTAAGCACCAATATCAGTTAATTATATTACGATGCATTAACCATGATTTTAATTGATCGGACCATCCAGCAAGCAGGGGATTATCGTCACCTAAACCGAAACCATGGGGCCCCTTCTCAAAAATATGCATCTCAGTGGGAACTCCAACTTTTTTTAATGCCTGGTAAAAAACAAGACTATTCTCCACAGGTACGGCTCTGTCATTAGAAGTGTGAACTAAAAAGGAAGGGGGCGTATCGGATGAGACCTGTTTTTCAGTAGAAAGAGAATCTACCAATGCTGAGTTGGGATTTTCTCCCAACAGGTTGTTCCGGGAACCCTGATGAGTAATTTCCTCAGTCATTGAAATCACGGGGTACACCAGCACCATAAATTCCGGACGAGAATTCATTTGCTCCACCGGATCCTGATCATTAGGATTTCCTTTCTCAAAAAGTGTTCCGGCTGTCGAGGCCAGATGACCACCCGCGGAGAAACCAATGACTCCTATACTATTGGAATTAATATTCCATTCCCTCGACCTATGTTTAACCATTCGGATAGCGCGACGGGCATCAAGTAACGGAACGGGATGTCCATATTGTTTCCCGTGACGATATTTTACTACAAAAGCCGCAAGGCCCATCTCATTAAATCGCTTTGCGACATCATAACCCTCATGCTCCATTGCCAAATGACCATATCCACCACCGGGAAAAATAACAACTCCACTTACTGTAGTCTTTTCCTGTTCCGGAAGAAACACCGTTAGTGTCGGGATGTCATCTTTGCTCTCCCCGACTGCATTCGGAGGTTCTTCCGGCCAAAGCGGATAGGTTTCCTGAGCATGGAGCAGCAATACACTACTCAACAAAATGCCCGTTGTGATAATTATACAATGAATATATTTCATTATGATCACTTCCTTAATTATTCCTTAAAAAATTAATTTAAATGATTTACCGGAGTTAAAGTTACCGGACCCAGAAGACCCGACGGTCTTGGCTCCCATTCCGATGCATCAAATATTCCATTTTCATTCCGGTTTTGTCCCTCCCAGGCAGACATATTAATATTATAGAACTTTTTCCAAGAGATGCCTTCCCGATCCAGATAGGCAATTCTATTAGCCATCAGGTTAGCAACTTCTATTTCAAGTTCATTAGTTTCCTCTATCAGTTCTTGGTCTATATACATCTTGAAAACGGGACCAGTCAACACACCCAGATCCTGTCCGTTAAGCGCTACACGAGCACTTTGCTCTACTTCTCCCAAATTGAGTACCCATCCATCACTAACGCTATCCGGTGCATTAAAAGATAAACTATAACTTGCCGTTCCCGAGAAATTTTCTACCGCATCTCCGTCAAATTCAGTCCAAGGTTTCAAGGAATCAACTTCAACCGGCTCCGGTAATTCAGGTCCACCCTTTATAAATTCTATACTCCATGTCCCCTCCAAAGGTTCATTTTGCCCCGCTTCCTCAATGTATGGATAGGTAGCCTCGCTTTGGCCGTTCTGATAGGTTTGTACAATCATTGACTGTCCGGGCTCCAGTTGCAGATGTACTTCTGAATTTCCAGCATCGCCTGATTTGAAATCGGCAAACCCTTTCTGTTTATTCATCGGATCAAACAATACTGCAGATTCAGCAGATACCCCGAGAGGAATCCATTCGTCGATTCTCTGTTCGCCCCAATTTGTAATAAAATAAGTGTTCCCCTCCTCATGGCTTCGACGCAGATATTCAAGTCCGCGGTCAGTCATCGACTCCCGTACAACAGAAGCCTCCTCCAACAACTCATCAAGGTTATCGCCAAGTAGGAAACGTCCGTCACCCGCCTCTGCTTCCTGAACTGATCCATCTTCAGTATTAGAGAAGCCAATAACTTCCACCAGTTCTTGGAAACGCTCACGATTAGACTCCAAATCTGACCAGCCCGCTACATTGGATGGCAAATCCTGATAAAAGAGCACTGTAGCTCCACTGTTAGCCAGATCCACGATTCTTTCAAAGGTTGAAACCGGGATATATTTGCTGGCCGGTATTAACAGCGTTTTATAGCTAATGTTACTCGCTTGTATTTGTTGTCCGGAGCTGGCCACCTGCTGCAGTTGGCGGTCTGAGATATAATCGAAGCCATAGCCTCGGCTTTGCATTTCCTCAGTGGCTTCTTTAAAAGCGGTTCCCTCAAACTGATTTTCGATTCCTCCATCAAAATGCTCCAGAAGTCCCGGACCAGTTTCAGCCCATTGATCATGGATAGGAAAATAAAGGAGCACATCGTTATCGGGATTACCCCGCTGCAAAAATGACTGTGTGCGTGCTACATATTCATTAAATGCTTTGAAATGATCCCAGAACGGATTCTGCGGATTGAAGTGAACAGCCGCATAGAATAGCCAACCCGGCCATTCTTCACCCTGTGGGGAATAGGCCGTACCGTGATATACAATATGATTGACACCGCCGAGGAAAAACCGATCAATTGCTGTTTTAACATCAGACAGTGTGGAGCTGAAATGCTCATCCAGCCAGGTGGCGGACTCCGAACCCACTAACTGCTTTCCCGTTACATTAGCGGCTGAGGAAGCCATCTTGGCCCGGAAGATATCAGTTCCTTCCGTCTCGGGAATATCACTGGCTCCGTAAAGATCCAAAATGTTGGCGGGCGACCCATGCGCCTGGTTACGAATATGTGCTTCCTTTCCATCAGCCCACTGGTTCCAGGGACGGGTAAATTCATCCAGCAACAGATCTGAAACAGTCTGGCGATAATCACTTAATACACGACTGTTTTTTTCATCAGAGCTCTCGCCTAACAAGGCCGGCAAATGTTCTCTTAAATCATACCCTCTTCGCTGTTCAAACTCATCCAG
Organism: Fodinibius sp.; assembly: GCA_041642075.1. Lineage (GTDB taxonomy): Bacteria > Bacteroidota > Rhodothermia > Balneolales > Balneolaceae > Fodinibius. Next base: position 4,072 of record JBEPXF010000126.1, on the reverse strand, counting down.
AAAATGTGGTGTCCAGTTTGCTTCTCCGTTTGCATCATCTACTTCGTAAGAATCGTTAAAAAAGCTACGCAATCCTGAGATATCATAGTCCGAAAAAGCCTCATCAAAATGAGCTAAATAATCAGTGAGCACTTCTTCATCAAAATGATCAATTGCCAATCCTTCTCCACCTGGTCCTGCACGTTCGACCATTTTCCCATGTATTCCCTGAAAAATTGCATATAGCGTCCAGTTCCCTTCAGGAGCAGTCCATGCCAAATTCCCTTCCGTGTCAACGCTGTCAGTAAGATCAGTAGATTCCCCTTCATTTGAATAGGCCATCAGAGTGATAAGTGACAGTGGCTTATCAAACCGGACTTGTTCCAGCGCCAACGATTGCAAATTATCATTGGCCGAAACCGGTTCTTCGAGATCATCAAGTTCAATTTCCTTGCCGGGATCAATAGCAGAACCACTTTCCACTCCAAACATACGATTACCGAGTGAATACACGAATGACTCCTGAACAAGTTCAACAGGCTCAGACAGGCTTTCCCCTTCCTGTAGCTCATACGTTTCATGGTTCACATACTTCGCCGCTTCTGCTTCTCCCACCATTGGTCCGCCAAAGGGCCAGCCCGTGCCGGTCGCCATATCAACGCCGATATCCAGACTATCTCCTTTCTGCAGAGTATGGGTTAACATTTCCATCCACTCCGGTGACAGAAAATCGATAAATTCATCTTCATATCCGGCTACTCCGTAGATTGGGGTAATTTCAACACCCCCTATATTGGCCTCCTTAAAGCTTTCCAGCTCCATGGTCAAATTTTCTTTATCCACGGCACTGCCCTGCCACCACCATCGGGTCCACGGTTTATTTTCTGACGTTATTTCCGGCCATTGGGGTTCGGGTGGATCTTCGGTAGTACAACCTATCAGAAAGCTTAATAATAAGATCCCTATCGTAATTACTGTCCGATTACTTTGCTTAAACATCTTTTATCCTATATGTGATTATTAGTTGCTAAGTGTCTGTACTAGTTTTTCAGGTATTATTCCCTTTAAAAATTTCCGAACCTATCCTGAACCAAGGTAGTCTGCAAGATTCTCTATCGCAATAACGTATCATTTTTATCATTTTCAGCCTTACAAGCTTCTTATTTCTATAATGTACTACTTAAACTAACTTTCTCTATTCTGTTTCGATAACTTTAATATTCGGACGGCTGTACTCCTCCTTAAAGTTTTCCATATAAAAGCTGGGATGGGGCGGCTGATTATAGGCTACATTTTGCCAAGCCAAAGCCAGTCGGTATTGCCGATCATGCAGTAACGTATGCATTCGATGATCGGTCGGAATGGTAGTCGTATAAATACGAAGCTCATTATTGTCTTCCGAACGCAGAATTACCTCTTCCCGCCAATCTCCCAGAATATCCCCACTCAAAGCCGGGGTAGCTTTGGTTCCATTATTAGATGTTGCTCCTTCGGCTACAAGCATAGGATTCAGTTCTTCTGCTTCCCAATCCCATTTGGCAATGACATTCCCGTCGAGCAACTCTCGCAACAGGTCTCCATCCCACCAAACTCCAAAATTACAAAATGCAGGTTTCTGATTACTGATCTTTTCCCCTTTCGCATTAAACATCCCTTCAATATTTGCGCCATGTACCCACGCCTCTGCCCCGGGGTGACGGGGATCTATATTAAAAGCATTACCTCTTCCGGGACCCTCTCCATCATCGCCTGCCTTAACCGAAGGTTTCTTCCACAGAATTTCTCCTGTAGCAGCATCTCTAAAGTTGGCGCCCGCATCATCAAAACGTTCCTGGATGTTAAAAACCTCTTGTCCCGGATTTCCGGGATCCAGATCTGAAACATGCAGTGCATCGCCATGCCCCAAACCGGTAGAATATAATCCCTCACCATTGTGATCTATCGCAGCTGCACCGTAAATAATTTCATCCTTCCCATCCTCATCAACATCAGCAATGCTAAGCTGATGATTTCCCTGTCCTCTGTAAGCCCTGTTTCCCGGGATCCCGTCATCACTATCGAAGGTCCACTGATGGGTTAACTCTCCATCGCGCCAATTCCAGGTGGACAGTACAGCTCTGGTATAATACCCGCGCGCTATAACAAGACTAGGACGTTCCCCATCCAAATAGGCCACACCGGCCAAAAAACGATCCACGCGATTCCCATAGCCGTCGCCCCAGATCTCATCCAACTGCTCTGAAGTAGGTTCGAGAGTATCTGGATGGCGGGGTGGTATATAGTCAGTCGTTGCCAACTCGGCCCCTGTTTCTCCGTCAAAAATGGTCAGGTATTCCGGTCCTTCCAGGATATATCCCTCTTCATTGCGATAGTCGGCATCCGGATCGCCAATTATGGTCCCCTCTCCGTCCACAGTGCCATCCGCCGTTTTCATGGCGATCTCTGCTTTTCCATCACTATCCAAATCGTAAACCATAAACTGGGTATAGTGGGCACCTTCACGGATATTTATTCCCAGGTTAATTCGCCATAGATGTGTACCTTCTAACGTATAGGCATCGATAATAGGCGGATCTGTAAATCCACTCTGGGAATTGTCCCGGCTGTCCCCGGTATGATGAATCACAATCTCATATTGTCTATCGCCATTCAAGTCGCCAACAGAAGCATCATTAGGCGTATATCCCTCGGGCGTTTCCAGAGGGACTGAAAGGTAAGGATGTGCGGCATCCAGCTGAAAGGCTTTACCGGGAGACTGTTCCTCCCCATTTACCACGGGGCGCACCATATACGCTATATCTTTCTCCAATTCCGCATCTTGATCCTCAAAATTTGTTGCTCCGGTTACCGGCTGCTGATTAAGCTTAGCTAATTCTGCACTGTTCGTTCTTCGATACAGATTAAAAGCCACTCCTTCGGGATCAGTGGCCAGTAATCGCCAACTTATAAAAACTCCGCCGTCTTCTTGTGGCACGGCAACAAGGCCCCGGTCAAGATCTTCCATGAGGGTCTGCGCCTGGACTTTTATGGGCAACAAGCATCCTACCGTTACAACTAATGCAATACAAATTTTCAAATATAATTTCATGGTCTTATTCCTTCTGTCCACTTTTTATGCAGAGTCTTCTAAACTTTCTGGTTTGCTATTGCCTATATCTTATCTGGTAGATATAAACTAATCCACATGGAAGACCTCTTTGAGAGGAGTCGTTACCGGTGAATTATCCGGATTCGTTTCCATAATATCCTCCATGTAATCCCACCACTTTCTTACCACAGGATTGCCTGTAATATCTTCATCGTTGTAATCATCCTCTAATTTCTGGACTGCAAATAATGTGAGTGTCTCTTCATCCAGGAAGATAGAGTAGTCATGGATACCGGCTTCGGAAAGAACTTCTTTAAGTTCAGGCCATATTTCATCATGACGCTTTTTGTATTCTTCTTCAAAACCGGGTTTAAGTTTCATTTTGAAGGCATGTCGTTTCATCTTTTTATTATTTTATTTTGAAATAGTTACCACGATATCTTCACGATTTGTCCCCTCTGGTTGTATGTACAAGATCTTTTCTTCCTCATTGTAATACCAGCCGTTTTGCTGTTGTGTATCACTATTCCACTCCGATAACCGTGCAATCTTATCCTCTGCCGAAAGCACCTGATCAGGTGCTTTATTACTATGTATTTTCAGCTTATAAGAACGCTCCGGCACTTCATATCCCCCCTGAGGTGACTGTATTTCAATTAACGTTTGTTCGCCGTCATCTTTGGCCGTTACTTCTGTAATTGCATATTCTCTATCCTCATAATCTTTACTTTTTCCATCATCATCGTATATCTTATAAGAGGACTCCCCGTCCGGAAAGATTTCCAGCATGAGCGTATCGGCCGTTTCCTGCCCTAGATTTAATACTTTCTGCTGTGGAAGAATGCCACCAGCCTTCACAAAAATCGGTAGTTTTTCCAGTGGAGTTACAATATTATAGTACTGCTTACCCTCATAGGATTCTCCGCTCCAGTAATCGTATCAGGTACCTTCCGGCAGATAAACCACCTGCGTTTGGGCACCTTTCGTCGTAACAGGGGCCACTAG
>JBEPXF010000125.1:0-8870 GCA_041642075.1 Fodinibius sp. | reverse complement strand
TCTGAGTTAACTCACCTTTATATCGATCTGAAAACTCACCAAATTTATCGGGATCGTGATCAAACCACTTACGTAACCCGTTGGATGGGGCAATTTCTTTGAGCCATTCGTCCAGCCGGGCCTCCTCCTTGGACACCCCCCGCGGCGAAAGTCGGTCTACCAGTACACGATAGCCATCTTCCTGCGAAGGGTCTTCGTAAATTCGTTTAATATGAAATTGACTGATACTGATAATATGGTTTGGTTTTAGAACTCATTTGTATTGTCTCCATACCGTTCTGGCAGTCGAACAAACTTTATTATTTTCTATATCTCTAATAGTGTGAACAAAAGTTCTTTCGGGATCTGCTGGCTCAGCCAGGGATTCAATGGTATGGCCATATTGCGCTTCTCCCACGAAATTTCCATCTATGGCATGCAAATAACAGTTATCGATTATATCATCGGGTATAGGTTCCAGTGCCCATTGCAAATATCGCAGGTTGTTTACGTGCTCGTTTGAGTCCATATCAAAGCGGTGGATAATAAATTCATTGCGGTATGTGGCTGAATTAAGAGCTTCCACTTCGGTACTATCCACTTCTATACTTTCCTTGGGATTGGTATCCCATCCTTCCAGTATTTCATCAAAAATTCGGGCGGGTCTTCTTTTTGCTATATCGAAAAACAACCAGAAGCCTTTGGCTCTTCCTATAACCTTATCCTGCTCGTCATAAATTATATTTTCTCTGGTACCTCTGAATGTTCGTACATTAGACAGCCAGGTTTTAATAGCAATTTTCTCTTTGTATTCAGGATAGCATTCCATCACCATACGTCCGGACAGGAGAACCCACCCGATGCCTTTTTCAAGCAGATCGTACAGGCTATGCCCAATAGATAAGCAATGGTCGGCTGCGGCTTCTTCCAGCAGCGTTAAAATGGTAACAGGAGTGGCAACTCGATGCTGACCCATCTCGAAATATCGTAAGTCAAACTGTTTCTCAAACATATTTTTGATTAAAGACCTGCCAGGCTTTCAAAACCTGACAGGTTTGAATGTTTTAGATTACTCCTTATACGTCAGTACGCGACCCCAGAGGCTTTTAGTGCCCCAGATACCGCGGCGCAACGTTTCGAGCTGCACAATCTGACTGTGATCCACAAACATGTTGACTTCGGGACCGTAATTCTTGATATACCAAGCGAAAACTTCCGGATCGGCTGCTTCAAACATCAGCTTTTCCAGACCGATTTCGTTGATAAATGCAGCCGGGACATCAGTTCTCCACGGGTCGGCGTTTTCAGTAATACCTTCCGACTCAATCATGATCATATAGGCTCCGGCATCTACAAACCGTTTGGCTTGCTTGACGGCATAACTGGTATCCAGCGTACCTTCGGATTCCAGTTCTCCTTGGGCCGTGTCCCCGCCGGCGCCAAACTGGATGCCAATTTCGGGCTTGGCTTTAAGTCCGGCATCCTGCACTTTTTCGATCAGACGTAGCCAGTCATCGGTGGGCAGGGTGATAAATCCAGCCGAGAGCTCAATAATATCGAAACCATAATCTTTGCAGGTATCGATATATTGGTCGACGGCATCTTTGCCCTGAGTAAGTACGTACTCCATGAATCCTCCGGTAGATACCAGTGCATCGTGATTATGGGCAATATCAATTAATTCTTGCACGGCCAGCTTGGGCATGATGGAGAACGATCCACCTGAAAATTTCAGTGAATCCACGTGTTCGCCCATGGTTTCCATGATATCATTGAGATACCGCTTGCCCATAACTGCGTAGTACGGTCCGCGAATTTCGGTAATGCCAGTTTTTCTGGGTTTGGGTTCTCGTTGGTTTTTATTTAAGAAGTCGAATGTTTTTTCGTTGGCCATAACAGCCACCTTTTATTTATTTTTAATGGAATACGGAAGCCGTATCCCCACAATTCAAATATTTGTTAAGATTCTAATTTTACTTTTGTTAATAGTTTCATCAAATCAGAAACGGAGTGTTGCTCAAAGTTCTGTACCGTTTCTACAATTTGCTCACGAAGTTCTTTAGATGTATAAGGTTCAACTAATCCTTCAAATTTTTGGATGATCGTTTCCCAGCTCATGGGACGCGTATGGAAGCCTTCATAATCGCCCTTTTTGATGGAATGGGTTTCTCCGTTTTTGAGATGCACTGTCAGTTTCGTCGGCATCTCATCGGGAAAACGATCGCTGTACTCCTGCTTGGGCGAAACTTCCACTTTTTGCAACAGCGTCTGAATATCATCGGCTTCAATGCGGTCCTGTTTATATTGCTCCGGCATTACTTGCCCATCTAATAGGGCCGCCGAAACCATGTACTGTAGGCTATGATCAGCCTCTTCTTTCGTACGGACAATCGTCTTGTCGCCTTCTTCACCACCGCCGATAATGTGATATGCCACGTCGAATATTTCGATCTCAATCTTATCAACATCATCGGCCGTAAAGCCTTTTTGATCTTTGAGCTCGATCATTCCCTCTATAGACGACTGGGAATGAATCTCGGCGTTGTATTTCTTAATGATTGTATTAGTTACACGCTCCAGATCTTCATTTGACCAATCGATCGAAAACTCACCGGCAATGGAATCCATAAATCCTTTGTTACCCTCGAAAACGGCGGGCGGACCGGTAATACCATATTTGGCTAACAGCGCAGCGTGGGTACCACCAAAAGCAGTATGCGGATAGGCCAGTCCTTTCCAATTAGAAAGCGCTCCGGTTCTGGTCACGCGCAGGGCGTTCAAGGCCGTACCGGCAATGGCGATTGCATTAGCTGTTTTATCTTTATCCAATTCCAATGCTTTAGAGACACCGGATGCTACCGCATAAGAGCCCTGTGTAGTGTGATCAAATCCTTTGTCGCGTACGGGCGCCTCATCACTCAGCCGACATTGTACCTGATAGGCAACACCGAGTGCCGTCAAAAAATCTTTGCCGCTTAGACCGGTTGTTTCTCCGGCCGCCAAAATAGATCCAATATTATCACTTGGATGACACGTTTCGCCTTTCGCCAGATAGCTGTCGTTGAAGTCAAGATAGCGAACCAGTCCGCTATTGTAGAGAGCCGCGCGGTCGGGGGTCGTTTTGCCGCCGCCAATCAAGGTACTCTGTTGCGAACCGCCAAAATCATCGAGCATCTGCCGTATTGCTTTAACCGGCGGACCTTCAATGGCACCTATTGCTGTTCCCAGTGAATCGAGAAGCCTTATCTTAAGCTGTTTCTTTGCTTCTTGAGATAATTTATTGAAAGATGCTTTTTCTACAAATGATGCTAAATCTTGTATGATCATAATACCTACCTCTTTATTCAGGTTCTTTTACAATTAAATGAAATAGTGCATCCGGTTTAGACAAATAAATTTTATTAGTAATTAATACTCTTAAATCTGTTTTATATTAATAAAGCTATTCATTATTACTTATTCATATTGTCCTACCTAAAACGTTAAACAACTCCCTGGTGTAACATTGCATCAGACACTTTAATAAAGCCTGCAATATTAGCGCCCTGGACATAATTAATATAGCCATTGCCGGTGTCTCCGTAGGCGACACAGGAGTCGTGGATTTCCTTCATAATATCCTGAAGCTTATTATCTACTTCTTTACGCAACCACTGAATCCGCATCTCATTTTGGGTCATCTCCAGTCCCGATACTGCAACACCACCGGCATTTGCGGCTTTGCCGGGACCAAAGAGCAGTTCATTATCCTGGATTATTTTTATCGCTTCGCGCTGTACTGGTTTATTGGCTCCTTCGGCAATACATTTGCATCCATTTTCAATGAGCGCCGTGGCATCATCAGCATTTATTTCATTTTGAGTAGCACATGGCAAAGCCACATCACAGGATAAATTCCAGGGCTTTCCATTTTCTATATATCTGACGTCGTATTTGCGTGCATACTCACGAATGCGTGCCCGCTCTACATTTTTAAGATGCATCACATATTTCAATTTCTCCTCGTCAATGCCATCTGGGTCATGAACAGTCCCGTCAGAGTCAGAAAGCGAGATCACTTTGCCTCCAAGCTGTAAAGCCTTTTCAGCCGCATACTGTGCTACATTGCCAGATCCGGATATAGTGATGGTTTTGCCTTCCAGTGTTTCATCACGGGAGGCATACATTTCTCGGACAAAGTAGACTAACCCATAGCCCGTAGCTTCCTCTCGTAGTTTACTCCCACCCCACTCTAATCCTTTTCCTGTTAATACACCAGTATACTCATTTTGTAACCGTTTATACTGCCCAAAAAGGTAACCGATCTCTCTTTTCCCAACGCCGATATCTCCGGCCGGAACGTCCGTATTGTGACCGATATGACGATACAGTTCGGTCATAAAAGATTGACAAAATCGCATAATCTCGCTATCCGATTTTTCTTTGGGATCAAAATTAGCCCCGCCTTTGGCCCCTCCCATCGGCATGGTCGTTAAACTATTTTTAAAAATTTGTTCAAAGGCCAAAAACTTCAGAATGTCGAGGTTGACAGAAGGATGAAATCGCAGCCCCCCTTTATACGGGCCAATGGCAGAATTAAATTCCACCCGATATCCACGGTTTACACGAACTTCGCCATCATCATCGGTCCAGGGCACGCGGAACATAATAACGCGTTCAGGTTCGGTTATACGATCCAGAATGTTAGCACGAAAATAGGCTGGGTGGTCCTGCAGCGTATCCCAAACCGATTCAAGGACTTCCTGAACAACCTCATGAAACTCATTTTCACCTGGATTTTTTGCTTTCAACTTTTTCATGAAAGAATCTATGGAGTGCGTACCAGAATGATTAAGGGAGACTTTATTTTTATCATGATTTTTCATGATCCAGCGATTAGATATTTAATAAATAATTAAGCATCACTTATGTATATATTAAATACTATTGTTATTAAAAAGTATATTATGCCGACTTATATTGGGATATTATAGGTGCAGGAGTAATCACCCTCCGCGATGTAGGTAGTTCGTTCAGCATTTTCATTAAATAATTTCTTATAGAACATTTCTTCCAGCTTGCAGGGCAGACGCGTCTCTTTTACTACTTCGCTAAAGGGACAGTTACATTCTTTAACCGTAAACTTATTTTCATCTTCATCAACCTGGTATTCCGGCATAAACCCCTCTTCTTCCAGCATCTCCATCAAAATCTGGATACGCACTTCAGGATCATCTTTGGAGGTCTCCTCTATCCGTTTCCTCGCTTTATCCAACCGGCTTTCCCAAAATGCTTCAAAAAACTCTTCAATAGCTTCGCCATCCCCACGGGATTTAAAATAGCTAATCATCTCGCGGATTAATGCCGATTCCGAGGAAGGAAACAGGCTATTCCCTTTTGAAGTTAGCTGATATCGGAGGCTGGGGCGGCCCGGACCAGATCGCACATATTCCCGCTCCACGTAACCATCTCTTTCCAACTGTAGAAAATGTTCCCGAAGGGTTGTTTTTGCCAGCTCAATTTCTTCTACAGCTGCATCTATTGAGAGAGTACCCTTACGTTTTATTAGATCTATAATCTCTTTTTTTGAACCAGTAAACATAACGCTGTTATCAAATTAGAATTAAATAGCCTTGAGCTCTTTTTTTACAACGGGGATCACTTTTTCTCTTTCAATCCTGAATTGATTCCCCAACATTACTTCAAGTTCACTTAGATTATGATTCATAATACGCAATGTCGTACAAGCACCCTCAGGGTTTTTAAAGTTATTCCCCTTTTCTTTCACTGTATCTTTCAGTTTTATTAACCGCTCTTGGTCATCTTGTATGATTTTAAGTGAACGCTCAAGTTTACGAATGGTTCCATCCAGCACACTGCCATTGCTGTTATGAAGTCTGAGTGCGATTGGATAAAATTTATTTTGCTCAAACCTATTGTATAATCGCAGTGCCTCATCAAAAGAATTAAAATGCCATTCCATCTCCTTTAACCAACTATACTGATTGCCATGTATCTTATGAACTCTGGAAAAACCACTCGCAACTTCATCCAAAAGAATAATGCTTGGATTAAGATTTTCTTCTTCCAAATAGTTTACCCACTGCGATAAATCATCTCCATAGTCAATATCCTCTTGTTGCAGCTGCTCTTCCTGAGTTGAATAATCTTTATGATGTTTTTTTACCCAATCCAATACTTCTACTTCACTCCAGTGGCGCTGCTGGCAGACCGATCGAAGAGTTTCTTCCTTGTGGCTCGACGGATCCAATCCAATAGATGCCAACAATTGTGCCGCCTTATCATAAACAGATATAATCTGATTTAACTTGGCATCAGGAGTCACTTGCTTGAGAGATTGATCGGAACACATAACAATTTGTTGTTTTTTTCTATTTCAAATCTGTTTCTAAGATACTTATGATTTGCAGATAAATCAATAAAAAAGGTTAATACCGTTTTTTTAGTTGATATTAATTTTCGGGACTGCTACCTTTAGGGCGGAAACTAATTAAAATCGATTATTAATCAGCATTATGGCGTACGTTGTAACCGACCCCTGCATCCAATGCAAACACACCAATTGCGCGGCCGTTTGTCCGGTGGATGCCTTTCGGGAAGGACCTAACTTTTTGGTCATTGACCCTTTTGAATGTATCGATTGTGATGCATGCGTCGCCGAATGTCCGGAAGAGGCCATATTTCCCGATGATGAAGTTCCTCTGGAATGGGAGGATTATATTGAATTAAACGATCGGCTTTCTGAAGAATGGGCCGAGCATGTTATCAACCAGGCAAAGGAGCCACTGCCTGAAGTTGACAAATGGAGTTGCGTTGAAAATAAGCGCGAACACCTGATCGAAAGCTGGGAAGAAAAAGCTGTCAAGTAGTTATTGGTTAACAAAAAACTAAATTTAAAACCAATGCATGATACTATAGAAGAAATCGACGTACGAAAAATTCCCCCACACAAAAAACACGCTACTATCTTCGAAACGTATGAATCTCTCGATGTGGGTGAAGCATTAATGATCACGATCCAAAACCGCTTGGGTACCAATTAGCAGCTATGCACGGTAAAGACAGTTTTAGTTGGGAATACCTGGAAGAAGGTCCCGAAGTGTGGAAAATACATATAGGAAAAACTGCTGAATAATAAATCATGAGTTCTATTTCCATAGATCGACGCAAGATAGTCCGGCAGCTCCGAGAGGTTATTGACCCTGAGTTAGGTGTGAATATCATAGATCTTGGGCTGGTATACGATATCCTAATTGACGATGAAAAAGTAGTGCTTGAGTATACTGTCACTACGCCGGGCTGTCCCATGCGTCGGTACCTGCAGCAACAGATCGAACAAGCGCTGGAGTCAATCGATGGTATCGATTTTTTTGAGGCAAAACTGGTTTGGGAACCAGAATGGTCGGTCGATATGATTAAAGAGGATGTAGAGTTTTTCGCCCATCCCCCTCCCCAACAACGCGTATAATCAATCTTCAAAGTATAAATGAATAAAGTACCAACTTCTGTTCTTGTTGGATTACTGGTATTGGCGGCTATCGGATTACTTAGCGGACTCTATGCAGGGCTGATCCGCTTGGGCTTGCTGTCCACAGCTGAACCAGCTGTATCTCCCATTGCACACGGACCGCTGATGATCAACGGGTTTCTGGGCACCCTTATTGGCCTCGAACGTGCAGCTGCCCTCGAACACAAATTGGCATATGCAGCCCCGGTATTTATGGCGGCTTCCACAATTTTATTGCTGATCGGACTGCCTATTCCATCGAACTGGGCATTAATTATCGGTTCCCTCGGACTTACCGCAGTAATGGGTTATCTCTACTATCTGCAGCCCAAAATTTATCACTTGATTATGGCCTTGGGAGCGGCTTCCCTGCTCGCGGGAAACGTGTTGTTTGTCGCCCATTTTCCCATTTATGAACTGGTCGGATGGTGGGCTGCTTTTCCCATGCTCACTATTTTTGGCGAACGACTGGAACTCAACCGCATTATGCGCCCGCCAAAACGCGCTCAGTACCTTTTTACGGCTCTGATTACTGGCTGGATTGCCGCTTTAATTATCACTCATTTCGACCGCAATATCGGCTGGAGTATAGCCTCGCTCCTACTGATCGGTATTGCCGGATGGCTTATCCAGTATGATATTGCCCGCAAAACCATCAAATCCATAGAGTGGACGAAATACAGCGCTATTTGCCTGCTTACCGGCTACAGCTGGCTTATTTTTGCGGGGCTCTACGGCCTATGGTACGGGTTTCCTACCGCCGGATCTATTTACGACGGGCTGTTGCATATGCTGCTAGTTGGATTTGTTTTCAGCATGATTTTCGCCCATGCCTCCGTCATTATTCCTTCGCTGTCGGGCAAACTGGTGACTTGGCATTCCTATTTCTATCTGCCGCTATTTCTGCTGCACGGCTTTCTGATGGTTCGTATTATAGGCGACATGATGGGGCTATCCCAAATACGGATTATCGGTAGCTATGGAAATGTATTAGCTATTCTATTGTTCTTAGGTGGCATTATATTCCAATTATTAAGAGTAAGTGCAAAGAACAAAAAAACTAAGAAAGGAATGTAACTCATTTTAAAACCCTTATATTAACTCATAACTTACATCAACCAGAACCTAAAACACTATTTATTATGCCTACAAAAAAAGCAAATGCAGAATGGAAAGGAGATCTCAAAAACGGAAAAGGAACCATGGAATTAGAAAGTGGTTCTTATAAAGGAAGTTATACCTTCGCTACGCGATTTGAAGATGAAGACGGATCAAACCCAGAGGAATTGATAGGGGCAGCCAATGCCGGTTGCTTTTCTATGGCTCTTTCTAATGAATTGGCCGAAGCGGGATATGATCCAAAGTCGGTCAAAACCAAAGCCGA
>JBEPXF010000124.1:0-8942 GCA_041642075.1 Fodinibius sp. | reverse complement strand
CGCGGCTGCTCCATTTAAACAACAGGTCCGCGATCCAGCCTCTCCTGGAATAGTATAGGTTTCTAAACGCTCGCCGTTGGTAATATTCACGACTTGTACTTTTTCATAGGGAAGAATACCTGCCTCATCAAGCAACTCCTCATCTATAGTTATACTTCCCTCATAATGAAGATTAGCTTCAGTAACCTTCATCTGATGCAATTTCGATTTGAACATCGTCACTTTCATAGCTGCTACTATCTTTCAACAATCACATTATCAATTAAGCGGGTTTCCCCAAGATAAACGGCGCCGGCCAAAATATATTTGCCACCAGGTTCTACTTTCTCAACCGGTTTCATCCTATCAAAGGAATAAAGATTAAGATAATCAATTTTAAACCCTTTTGCTTGCAGTTCGCTTTTCTGATGATCCAACAAAAGCTTAATGTTTTGGGCTCCTTCGGATATCTGATGTTCAATATAGCTCAGACAGCGATAAAGTCCCGGGGCCAGCTTACGGTGTTCGTCACTCAAATAGGCATTACGGCTGCTTAGGGCCAAACCGTCATTAGCCCGCTTAACAGGTCCCATTACCAGCTCTGTATCATGATTAAACTCACTGACCATCTGCTGCAAAATCCGGAACTGCTGGATATCTTTCTGTCCAAAAACCGCTATATCCGGTCTTATAATATTGAACAACTTATTTACGACCAGCAGGATTCCCTCAAAAAAACCGGGACGAGATCCCCCATCCATGTATTTATTAAGCTCATCTACTTCGATGTGCAAAAACTGTTCTCCAGGATACATAACCTCATCAGTAGGGGCAAAGACAGCGGCAATTCCTTCCTCTTCACAACGGGCAACATCCTCTTCCAGCCGGCGGGGATACTCTTCAAAATCCTCATCGGGAGCGAACTGCTCGGGATTCACATAAATAGAAACAATCACCTTATCGACATGCTGTTGAGCCAATCGGAAAAGAGAAAAATGTCCCTCATGCAGGGCTCCCATAGTTGGCACAAACCCAATTGTATGCCCTGCCTGTCTGAATGCTTTTACCTTATTACGAATGTCATCAATATTTTTAATTGCTTCCATAAAACCAGAAAAAAAGGTGGCACAAATAGTTATGCCACCTTTCAATTACTATTGATATATGTGAGATCATGGCCGAGATCTAAGTCACACAGCCCGATCAGTATCAAAATCCTCTAGCAGCTGTTTTACCCGGTTGAGGAAAGCCCCACCATGTGCACCGTCAACAATACGATGATCGTAACTCATAGAAAGATACATCATATGACGGATTGCAATTACATCGCCTTCAGAAGTTTCCCGGACCACCGGCCGTTTTTCAATGACGCCCGTTCCAATAATAGCTACCTGCGGCTGATTAATAATTGGCGTACCCATCAGATTGCCCACGCTTCCATAATTGGTAAGCGTAATTGTGCCGCCGACAAGATCATCGGGACTCAAGTTCTTATTACGCGCTTTCACAGCGAGATCGTTTACGGCTTTTGAGAGTCCAACTAAGTTTTTCTCCTGGGCCTGTTTAATAACCGGGACAATCAGTCCGCCTTTACCACCTTCGCCCAACGCAACAGCTAGACCAAAGTTAATATCCTTCTTCAACAGAATCTGATCATTTTCGGTATCTACCGAGCTGTTGATAAGCGGGAATTCCCGTATTGCCTGAATCATTTTCTCAATAAACAGAGGCGTATAGGTAAGTTTTACACCCGCCCGTTCCTTAAACTCTTCCTTATGCTTATCTCTCCAGCGGACAAGATTCGTAACATCCACTTCGGCAAAGGTCGTTACATGGGCAGACGTCTGCTTGGAGCGAACCATATGCTCCGCAATCGTCTTGCGCATGCGGTCCATCTTAATGGTTTCCACATTATCAGAGGGTCGCTGAATATCCAGTTCGCCTGCAGAAATAGACCGCTGTTGACCTTCAACTGGAGTCTTCGTCTCTGTAGAAGCAGCTTTTTGGGGTTCCTCTTGTTCCTTCTCTTTAGCTGACTCCTCAGTTTTACCAGCTTTGCGATCCTCGAGGTATTGCATAATATCCTCTTTGGAAACACGTCCACCCTGACCCGATCCTTCAATGCTTTCCAGTTCTTCCTGGGAAATACCTTCTTCTTTAGCAATGGATCGAACTAGTGGAGAATAAAAACGTCCGTCGCTTCCAATTCGCTGGGGTTCCGTTCCATCAGACGAGGGTGTACCGTTTGTACTGCTTCCGGAATCAGTTTCGGTAGCGGGCTCTTCAACTTCGCTTTCCTCTTCTGTCGCTTCTGACTCTGTTTTAGTATCAGTAGCAGAAGCCGCTTTCCCGGTAGCAATAATAGCAATAGTCTGTCCTACTTCAATAGTTTCTCCTTCTTCAGCCAATATCTCAACCAGCGTTCCGGCCTGTGGAGAGGGAACCTCCGTATCTACTTTGTCCGTAGAAATTTCGAGCAGTGTTTCATCCTCTTCTACCTGATCACCAATACTTTTACTCCATTCGATAACCGTTCCTTCCATCACAGACTCGCCCATTTTAGGCATCTGCACTTCTACACGCCCTCCCTCTTCGGTATCGATATCTTCATCCTCGCCATCATCTGCTGCCTCTTCAGTATCGCCCGACTCTTCGGTCTCTTCCTTTTCTTCTTCCTGCGCTTCAGCTTCCACAGCTTCTTCTGATTCAAGCTCCTCATCCGTATCTGATTCTTCATCACCGGCTCCCGAGGTATCGGCTGCATCCGGATCAGTTTCAATAACCGCAATCACCTGCCCCACTTCAATAGTTTCATCTTCCTCGGCTAAAATCTCCACGAGAATTCCCGCTGTGGGAGAGGGAACTTCTGTATCTACTTTATCGGTGGCAATTTCAAGGAGGGTTTCATCTTCTTTTACTTCATCACCGATGCTTTTGGACCACTCGATGACGGTTCCTTCCATCACGGATTCGCCCATCTGGGGCATTTCTACTTCAACTCGGGCCATCGTTACTCAGATTAGATCGTTATTATTTAGGAATTTTTTAACTAAAAAGGCTGATTGATATACACTGATTAAGCAGCCCTCAAAGATCATAATAAATGCACTCACATCAAAATACAGACTCTGCTTCTATGAAAGATCGTGTTCGATTACTAAATTTTATTTATTCTGCCAACAGCTCTTCAATACGCGGCTTTAGTTCTTTGATTGTTACGGCACCAACGGCAAAATACCGCAGATTCCTTTCCTTGCCAATTATATAGGTGGTAGGAATGCCCATGGTCGGTCCATATTTATCCATAATTCTTCCGTCATCAATAACCATAGGATAGTTTACATCATATTTTTCCATAAAGGGATCAACCACAGATCGGCCCTGCTCATCAATAGAAACGCCCAATACCACCAATCCCTGATCACGATATTCCGTATACAAATCTACCAGCTCCGGTGTTTCTTCACGGCAGGGTGCGCACCAGGTCGCCCAGATGTTCATTAAGACTACCTTTCCTTCTTGATCGGCAAGCTGAAAGGATTCGCCATTGACGAGCTCTACTGAAAAGTCTTGTGCTTGGGCTTCGTTTTGAGCAGCATAAAGCGGTGCCGAAGCCGGATCTAGCCGTTCGGCCTGTTCTGTTTTTCCGATATTTGCTCCTTCATTACCGGAGTTATCGGAGGAACAGCTCCATGCAGTAAACAGAGTCAACAAAAAGATAATGATTGGGATGTGCTGTCGCAGATACATATTCAATCTATAACTTCCTTAATAACTTGCGTAGGTCCCACTACTGTCTTCACTAAATATAATAACATCATAAGACTCAACCCGATTCCCCTGCTCCATACCCGGAGAGCCGATAGGCATACCAGGTACGGCAAGTCCGATTGCGTCCGGACGCTCATCCAGCATCTTTTTCACCTCTTTAGCCGGCACATGCCCCTCAACCACATAGCCATCAACCACTGCAGTATGGCAGGATCCCATATTGTAAGGGACTCCCATATCCACTTTTATTCCCGACATTTCACTTGTAGGCTTTTCGGTGACCGTAAAACCGGCTTCCTCCATATGATCGCCCCAAGCCGTACAGCATTCACATCCGGGATTTTTATACATTACTACCTCGTTCTCTGATTGTCCCTGCATAGCAGACTGCTGTTCTTGATAATTGGCAATAATATACCAGATGGCTCCACCGGCTATGACAATAATAGCCGCTGCGTAGGTTATAAATCGGGAAGGCTTCATAATAGTTGAGTTCCTAATATTTAATGGATGATAATATCAAAGATACGGATTCTATAGCTTGATTAGTATTCCAATTTTATTGTTAACAGTCAAGAGCATACTCCAAATCCTCCAGCAGATCATCGGGATGCTCAAGTCCTACGCTGATGCGAATCAGATTTTCGGGCGTCTGCGAATCGGAGCCCTCGCTGCTGCGCCGATGCTCCCAGGTGCTTTCGACGCCACCCAGACTCGTAGCCCGACTTATAAGCTTAGCTTTACCAATAATATCTATGGCCTGATCCCGATTGCCGTCGATTAGGAATGATATCATTCCACCAAAACCACTCATCTGTCGTTGCGCAATTTCATATCCCTCATGAGAGGATAATCCGGGATAATAAACCTTTTGTACCTTTGGATGGTCTTCTAAATACCTAGCCAGTTTCATCGCATTTTCGTTGTGCCCCCGCATTCGATAGGGCAACGTTCGCGTACTTCGGGCTAAAAGCCAGCAATCATCCGGGGAGGGTACCGCACCACCTATACGCTGGACGACACGTAGCTTTTCAAAAAATTCATTTTTCTGCTTCGTTACTACTGCTCCTCCAAGGATATCACTGTGTCCCCCAAAATACTTCGTGGTTGAATGCACTACCAAATCAGCTCCCAAATTCAGCGGAAGCTGGTTTACCGGGGTGGGCCAGGTATTATCCACACAAACAACGGCGCCATTATCGTGCGCCAAATTGCTTATCGCTTCAATATCCATAATGTTCATCATGGGATTTGAAGGGGTTTCAACCCAAATAAGTTGGGTATTTTCTTTTAGATGCTGCTTAATATTCTCTATATCCGTCATACTAATAAAATCGGCCTCAAGACCCCACGGCTGCAGTACTTGTTTCACCAGCCTGCGATTACCAGCGTAAACATCTTCCGGAATAAGGATATGATCGCCCGGCCGGAGTGCCTGCAACACAGCCGATGCCGCTGCTACGCCGGAAGAAAAAGCTGCAGCGGCTTCCCCCTCCTCCAATACCTTCAGCACATGCTCCCACTGTACCCGGTTGGGATTCTCAAGGCGGGTATAGTGCCAGTCATCTTCCGAGCGACCTTCTTTGTCTATTTCATAAACCGTGGACCGGTGGACAGGTGGTACGATATCTGGTGCCTGGTTAGCCACTTCCATAGCAGCGTGGATAGCTTCTGTATCTTTATGCATAATATGTGTTGTTCCTAACTATAATATTCAATTTCAGAGGCCAAGGTGGTTTCGGAAGACTCCAATTTATGTTCCGACCGGCTTAGCACTACATTCAGTTCTCAGTAAAAATCGCAAAGTTCTGGCAAATAAAAAAAGTCCGTTTCCGGAGAAACGGACCTTAGCTTATGAATTATTCATGATTAACAGCAGGCCGCCTGCTCTTCGTTAGCATAAACATCACTCTCCCCGAACGTGTGGAAAGCTTCCCAAGACACTCCCTGGGGATCGGTAATCCAACTTTTATCGGAATTGGCATAACAACAGGTGGTTTCCCCTTCTTCCCGTTTTAGGCCGTGTGTTCTATCGATATTAGCTCGGAGCTCCTCAAGTTCCTCCTTTGACTCTGCCTCGATGCCGAGGTGTTCGATTCCTTTAGCACCTTCGCGTACTGCAATGGAGAAGTTCAGCCGCGGATCATCCAGCATCCACTTGGCGTAATCTTCCTTTTGTTTCGTAGGTTTAACACCAAAGAGCGTCCTGTAAAATTCAACTGATTCGTTCAGATTATTTACTTTTAACATTACATGCATACGTTTCATAATGGTCTCTTTTATTTTAGGTGATTTAAATTGTAATTAACCATCTACACCTATGTAGTCGGGGACCAACTGAAAAAGATGCAAAATTAACTCGGATTATTTTTATTTATATGGTGTCCCTGATTCATCCCAAATAAAACGTCATAAGAGGATTGGACAATGGGAAGATGAAGAAATATTTTTCTCAATCCTTCCGACCTAATAAATTACAGAATACTTCAATAGAAGCTTTACGGTTTCTGTTGGTTGGCCTAAAATCCTGTACAAAGACCAAAGATGAAAAGGATAATTTAGTACCGGTACAGTAACAGAAGCAAGAGCTGTACGAAAAGGACCTTTGAAATTATATATCAGATCATTGTTTTTCTGTGTACCTTTCCTTTACCTTTTGGCTTGATCCAAAAGGTACTTAAAAATCAAGGCTGAAGAATTGTAAACCAGCTTCGGCCTGTAGAATGCGCGGATTTTGATGGTCCTTTTACTTTCTTGGAAGGTAATCAGGCTTCACCGGTACAAAATCCACACCCGCATTCTTTGGCCTCAGCAAACAATTCTTAGGCCGTGTTTAAAGCCGTACAGTCTTTTCTCTAAATACCAGTCTCCAAGTTTAGCTAACAATCTTCACAAGTCTCCTCTCCATTCTCATCTTTAATCTTGTGATAGGCTACGGCACGTCCCTCTTCACCAAACTCCACTTTGCAACAAGCAGCTAGTACCTCTCCAAGTTTTTGCCGGGCCCGCTGCACGCGGGACTTTGCCCCGGAAAGGGATAATCCCAAATAATCAGCAACCTCCTGCTGTGTCTTTCCTTCCACATCCGCCATCTTAAGCGGTTTTCCATATTTTTCCGGTAGCTCATCAATCATCGGAATCAGCCAGGAAAGCACCTCTTCGTGCACATCATGTTCTCCGTCAAATTCATTGAGATCCAAAAATGGCTTTTCGGTTTCTTCATTGCGAATATTCGCACCAGCCGGTTTTTCCCGATCTCTACCTTTTTTGCGATAATGGTCGGCCAGCGCCCGGCGGGCAATACCAAACACCCAGGATTGCACCCGATCTTCGTGACGCAGATCTTCTATTCCCTTATGGATACGGATAAAAATATCCTGAAGGATATCCTCGGCCTCTTGGTCACTGGAGACTCTCGATCGGATAAATCCACGTACCTGGTCACTGAATTGCCGCCAAAGGGTTTTGGTATTTACTTTTACTGATTCTCCAGACATACAACTTAAACTTAATTTATTACATCAGTTATTTGTCTGTAGGGTAAATTCAATATCCCCGAAAAAAGTTCATTTTCACTCATGCAGACACAATTCCGATTCGTCGGGACGGTAAGAGGGATTTGAATGTACTTTACGATGATTACTTAGGCCTATTTCAGACGACAAAAGAATTTTAGCTGATTTCTAAGAAAGAGCTCTCGGGGTTTTTAACAAACTTTTCTATATCATCTCTATGCTCTCTTAAGACCGTTTCTATTTCTGTAGTATTACAATTTCCTCTGCTAATCCATATGACTTTGGGTGGTGGT
The DNA here is from genome assembly GCA_041642075.1 of Fodinibius sp. Classification (GTDB taxonomy): domain Bacteria; phylum Bacteroidota; class Rhodothermia; order Balneolales; family Balneolaceae; genus Fodinibius. The sequence goes on along the minus strand of JBEPXF010000124.1, from coordinate 1,384 downwards.
CCATAAAGAAAACTAAACTGATGAAAATCAGAATCTTTAGAAACGATGATATAGTCTTTTTTTTTGGCCAGTTCCCAAATAGTATGATCATTGGCTTCCTCTAAATCCAGCAATCGCAGATGCGTAGAATCAGGGAATAGATCCGACAAAGAGTCAACCAATTTATACGAAAGGTTCTGGTCGAATAACAGCCGCAAGATTAAACTTTACTTAATTTACGTTCTCGATCTGCTGCAAAAGAAAGACTTGCTCGTATATCTTCTTTTGTTAACTCGGGGAAATCGTCAATAATTTCCTCCTCTGACATTCCTGAGGCAAGATATTCCAACACATCATAGACAGTAATGCGCATGCCTCGGATGCAAGGCTTTCCGCCACGTTTACCCGGCTCGATCGTTATTCTTTCTTTATAATTCATATCTCATATTACTTTTTTAACGCAACAAGATCAAGGTTAAATACAATAGACACTTCTTCAAACAACGTGGTTATTTATACGAATCACCACCTCTGATTGCTTTAATCCGCTGCAGGACCGGGGGATGTGAATAGTTCAAAAACACATAGAACGGATGGGGCGTCAGATTCGAAAGATTATCTTTGGAAAGCTTTTTTAGAGCGTTGATCATCGGCTCACTCTGGTAGGTTTTTGAAGCAAATTCATCCGCCTCAAACTCATATTTACGGGAAACTACCTGCATAAAGACCGATACGATCATATCAATGGGCGCATAGAGCATTCCGAAGAATATAAGTCCGGCATACACCGACATCTGCTCCATATAAAAGGCATCGAACAATCCCTGAGAATTGAGAAACACCGAAAGAAGAAAAAACATGATACCCGTCTGCAGGATACTGATTCCCATATTTTTAATAATGTGCTTCTTTTTATAATGCCCAATTTCATGTGCCAGTACCGCCACCAGTTCATCTTCCGTATGATTTTCAATGAGCGTATCGTAGAGGGCAATACGTTTATTTTTGCCAAATCCCGTAAAGAACGCATTCGACTTGCTGCTCCGCTTTGATCCGTCCATTACATAGACACCCTCCATGGCAAAGTTCACTTTGTTGGCATAGCTGCGAATTTTCTGCCGCAGATCACTCTCTTCGAGCGGTTCAAAATCATTAAAGATTGGCATAATCCAGGTGGGAGCAACAAACTGAACAAAGAGCGTAAAGGCCGTCACCGCACCCCACGCATACAGCCACGCATATTGATCTATAAAAGTAAAGAACGCCAGGATACCCGCCAGCAACGGTCCCCCGAGTATAACCCCCAATGCCAGACCTTTCAACAGATCCAGTACAAAAGTCTTCGGCGTGGTTTTATTGAAGCCGTATTTTTCTTCGATTACAAAATTGGAATAAATGATAAAGG
>JBEPXF010000123.1:0-8943 GCA_041642075.1 Fodinibius sp. | reverse complement strand
TGCCTTTATCGAATGTATTGCACTCGATCGCCCTGTCGCTTGATATGGATTACCGGCGGGAGGGCCGGACCGTTATTTTTGAGGGTAATTGACAACGAAATATACCATAGATGTGAGTAATCAATTTTTAATTAATTGGCAATTAATAACGATCAAATTAACAGTTATGGATAATAAAATACGGGATTTTGTTTTGAAAAAGATGGGCAAGATAGTACTAGTCGGAATTGTATTGATCGTTTGTTCAGCAGTTGCTGTAGGCCAGGACAGGATGGCCACACTTGAGAAGAGTAGCGTGGTATATAACGGCGTGCCCATAACTCAGGATGCTGATGAGTCTACGGTGCTGAATAAAATTATCTCCATAACTGTACAAGACGCCCCTCTAATGGAGGCGGTGAAAAAAATAGCCGTAAAGACTAATTTGGAAATGGTGTACAACAGTAAGCTGTTGGCAGAAAAAGATCGTTCTATAACAACAAGGTTAGAGCAGGTTACCGTTGCGGAGGCGCTTTGGGCGGTGCTGGAAGAAACGGACCTGCGATTTGCTATTTCGGCCGATAAGCAGTTAGTGCTACTTGAACGAAAAGATGTTAAAAATTCTCTCCAACGAATACCTGCCGCCACCCAAGAGACCGTTTCTGGCACCGTGACGGACGGGCAGTCAGGAGAACCCTTACCTGCGGTTAATGTTTCTATTAAAGGGACGACTATAGGGACTTCCACAAATGCAGAGGGCAGGTATGAACTTACCAATGTGCCTTCCCTTCAGGATACGCTAATATTTTCATTTGTTGGATTTCAGACTCAGGAGGTTCCCATCGAAGGACGAACAGTCATTGATATGCAGATGGTTTCTCAGACTGTTGAGGGAGATGAGCTGGTAGTAACTGGTTATGGTACTCAAGAAAAAAGTACCGTAACAGCTTCTATAAGTAGTGTGGATTTGGATGATACTCCATCATTAGCTACACAAAGAGTAGATCAAATGTTGCAAGGTCGTGCATCTGGATTGTTAATAAAAAATACTGATGCAGCCCCAGGAGGCAATACAGAGATTCGTATTCGAGGAATGAGTTCAATTTTAGGGGGTAATGATGCTTTAATTGTAATTGATGGCTTACAAGGTAGAGATTTATCTTCTGTAAACCCTAATGACATTGAGTCTATAGAAGTTTTAAAAGATGCATCAGCAACAGCTATATATGGTTCAGAAGGAGCAAATGGAGTAATTTTGATAGAAACAAAGCAAGGTCAGTCAGGGGCACCGCAATTAAACTATCGTACTGAGATTAGCACCTCTCAGTTAGAAAATAAAATGGATTTGATGAATGCTGATGATTATGCTAGATATATTAATGAAATAGAACTAGCGAATAATGTTGGGAGGGATCCGGATCCAATATTTTCAGAATCTGAAGTACAGAATTTTGAAGAAAATGGAGGAACTGATTGGCAGGATGTTGTTTATCGACGAGCAATAACCCACAATCATCAACTTTCTTACAGTGGTGGTACAGATGAGATTAATTATTTTGTCTCGGGAGCCTATTATGACCAAGAGGGTATATTGCTTAACTCAGGATATGAACGAGGAAATTTAAGAGCAAAGGTTAATGTAGACGTGTCTGATTGGATTAGCATTGGTTTAAGTTGGGCAGGTTCGAAGGAAAGTGATCATACACCATTATTTGGAGGGCAAATAGATTGGCCAAATAATCCGGTGGGGGGAGCTCTTCAATATCCACCAACTATACCTCCGTATGATGAAGATGGGAATTATACTGAAATACCAAATGATTATGGACCCTCTACTTTGTGGAATCCTTTAGCAAGTGCTATAGAACCAATTATTGATAATAATGAGTTTAAAAATGAAATTAACGGATTTGCAAGATTCAATTTCCTGGAACAATTGAGTTTAGAATTAAATGGTGGTGCATCATTAAGTAGAATGAATAACCTCCAGTATTGGAATTTGAATACCTTCAATGGAGCACAGCAAGGAGGTGAAGGTCAAAGTTACCAAAGTAAAAATAACTACTATCAATTTCAGAGTATTTTAACGTACCAAGAGGAAATAGGGATGCATAGTATTAGTGCGACGGGCGTCGGGGAACTAAAATATAATGATTTTTTCAGTAGTAATATTGCAAATAGTGAATTTGTAAATCATGATACAGGTGTATATGATCTCGGAGGGGCAGAAATTCAAAATACCAGCTCATCTTATAACGAAAGAAAGATTGTATCCACTTTGGCTAGAGTTAATTATAATTACGACTCCAAATATTTATTATCTGCAAGCTATCGTATAGATGGTTCATCAGTATTTGGGTCAGAGAATAAATGGAGCGATTTCCCAGCTGGTTCAATTGGGTGGAGAGTAACAGAAGAAAGTTTTATGGAAGAGTTAGAATTCATTTCAAATATAATGTTAAGAGTTAGTTGGGGTAAAAGTGGAAATCAAGCAATTAATCCATATCAAACTTTAGCGGCGATTAGCCAGACTGGAAATTATCCATGGGATGGAGGCAGTTCCGTTAATAGAGGATTTAGAATAACGAGGGCAGCAAATCCTTTACTTAGATGGGAAGAAAGCAAACAAACTAATTTTGGAATAGATATTGGTTTGTTTGAAGACCGGGTAACTATTGAAACGGATTATTATAATAAAACGACAGACTATTTACTTATGAACCGTGAATTGCCTACTTCAACTGGTTTATCAAGTATTATTGATAATGTCGGATCTATGGAAAATAAAGGATGGGAATTTTCAATAGAGGGGAGAGAACAGATAGGCGCAGTTAATTTTACTACGGGAATTAATTTCACTAAAAGTAAGACTACAGTCCTTGATTTAGGAGAGACAGATGAGCTTGCGTTTGATGCTGGGGGATCTGGAGCGGGAACAGTGGTTCCTTTTATGTATCTCCGTGAAGGAGAAGAATTTGGACAAATGATAGGTTGGGGATATGAAGGCACGTGGGATCAAGATGAAGCTCAACAGGCGGCTGAATACGGTCAATTACCCGGTGATCCTCAATATACAGATGTAGATAATGATGGAGATATTGATATGGAGGATCAAAAGGTTATAGGTAATTCACTTCCAGACTTTATTTTTGGATTAACTCATAATATGAATTACAGAAATTTTGATCTAAACTTTTTAATACAAGGTACTGTCGGTAATGACATATTCAACATAGCGAGGATCAATAGGGAAGAGGGAGGCACTAGTGCTCGATTGTTAGATCGCTGGACCCCTGAAAATCAGGATACAGATATTCCGGCTATAATTGATGGGCAAACTCGGGAAGAGGCGGGATTGGAAAGTTCAATTACTTTTCCTTCTGGAGCATCTAATCAGACTAGCCGTTGGGTCGAAGATGGAAGCTATATTCGACTCAAAAGTATGTTACTTGGGTATACTTTACCCAGCGGTATTATAGAAAAATTCCAACTTTCTAATCTCAGAGTACACCTGAGTGCTTCAAATCTGTTAACCATCACTGATTATATGGGATTTGACCCGGAGGTGAGTTCTTTTACAGGTAATGATGCACAGCTTGGTACAGATTTTAATAATTATCCTCCCGCCAGAACAGTTACGCTTGGTATTAATATATCACTTTAAATAAAGGAGCTTTCAACTATGAAAATTCTTAAAAAAAATCTAATGATAGTTACATCACTCCTGATTCTAATAGTAGGATGTGATGTGAATGGAATTAGCGATTTAGAGGAAGACCCAAAGTCATTTGCTGCACCCGAAAATTTTTATACGACGCCCGGGCAGGTTGAAGGTGTATTTGCATCTACAATGTCAAATTTATGGGGCTTTTGGGTGGCAGCATATGATTGGTCTTTAATACAATGTTTCCCTAACACAGATCAGTTTGATGGAGGAAATTTGGTAATTCAAGCTGATCATTGCAGCCATTTATGGGAGAAACATTACTCAAATATAGCTGACCTTAATTTTGCTATTGCTAGTATTAAAGAAGACAAACTCGAAGGAATTTCTCAGAATGAGGTCGACGAATTAATGGGCCAGGCTAAATTCTTAAGAGGATGGAATTATTTTCAGTTAGTAAGGATGTTTGGATCTATCCCCGTTTTTACAGAAGAGCATACAGATGATTATTTTAATTATGAAATATCATATTCATCTATTGGGGAAGTTTACGATTTAATTGTTAGTGACTTAACGGAAGCTACTAACAAGGTCCCAGAAGAATGGCCATCGGATAATATAGGTCGTCCAACAAGCGATGCGGCAAAAGCATTGCTGGCTAAAACATATCTTACAATGGCTACTTACCCAATGAATGAAACACAGTATTATCAGGATGCCGCGGATTATGCGATGGAAGTAATTGAAGGAGGAAGATACTCACTAGTTGAAGATGTTTATGAGGTATTCAGTTTTAATACGGAGCAAGGACCAGAAATGATGTGGAGTTTTAATTCAAATTATGAGAGTCCAACTATTAGTCCTCAAGTATGGACTGAAATTAATGGCTGGGGCGACCAAACGGCTCAAGATGTTTGGGTAGAAGCCTATCCGGAACAGCCTCGTAAACATGCTTATTTAGAATTAGAAAATGATGCAGGGGAAACATGGCAAGAGTTGGGAGCAAGTCCTGGAATAAAAAAATATTTATATGATTCGCAAGAAGATTTTAACGCCGGTCGATCTATCATTAATATGCCTATCATTCGGTATGCTGATGTGCTTTTAATATTTGCTGAAGCTGAAAATATGGTGAATGCTGGGCCTACCCAAGAGGCTGTTGATGCAATTAATAAAGTGATAGCGCGGGCTAATGGTTATGAACCAAATCAAGAACATCCCCTGCTAACTACTAATATGTCGCAACAAGAGTTTGATGATGCGGTCATAAGAGAGCGAAATTTAGAACTCTGTTTCGAGTATGATAGATGGTATGACATTATTCGAAAGAGAATCTTAGATGAGGTCTCACGTCCTGAAATTATACCTAACTTTTCGGAAGCTGATTATCTTTTTCCAATTCCCGATTCCGAAATACGATTAAACGAAAATGCAGAGCAAAACCCAGGATATTAGAAAAATATATATGTCAAAATATTTAAGTGGATTAATAGTTTGTTTATTCTTACTTCCAGTTTTATCTCTAGCCCAAGTTGAACAGATTTGGGTATTAGGAGATGGTGAAAAAGTATTTCGTAATAATTTAAATCATCCTGATAAAAAACAGAACGTTGTATGGGATGATAATAAGGTGGAATTGAAAGGACTTTATAATGAGGTGTTAGCCTTTCAAATAATTGTTGAGACTGGAGAACAAGTAGCTGACAATGTTCAAATTGTTGTTGATGGACCGACGAATACATTAACAGGTCAAAGCATTGGCAATAGTACTTTGGAACACGGGCCTGGGGGGACGATCGAAGTTTTCACGCAGCATTATCTTCAGGTGGCTGATTCTACATCTCCTAATTGGTTCTATGGATCAACGAAAGCAGCTCCCAAAAATATGACCGGCTGGATACCCGATGCATTAATACCTTCTGATGCATTGGCAGACCGTGGAGGGCTACCTATGAATATTGAGCCAGATCAGAATCAGGGTTTTTGGATTGATATTTCACTTCCTCGGGACCAAAATAAATATCCTGATGGACTATATAGAAGTACCATACGTATTTTAGAGGAGGACGATCTTGTAAAGGAAATTCCCTTAGAAATAGAGTTGTTGCCATACTATCTGAGCGATGAAAATGAGTCGACAATCTGGTTGTTTACATCAGGAGTCGATCAATATTACCCTAATTTGTCAAATGATCAGGTCGAGAAAATGCTTAAGTTTCAGGGACACAGGCACAGGGTGGACGTTGTAGGTGGGTTTGAGGTTCACAATTCTCGTTTTGATGAGAAGAGAATGAATCAATATAAGCCATATTTAAATGGGAAAGCATACACCCCTGCGAATGGTTATTATGGCCCCGGACAGGGAGTCGGGGAAAAAATATTTCCAATAGGAATGTATGGAGGAAATGAATTAGGAAATACAAAGCAAGAAGTGCAAAATCAGTCCGATTTATGGGTCAACTGGTTTGAGCAAAATGCTCCTGATGTCACCTATTTTTGGTATACCATTGATGAACCGGGAGAGGAAGAGTACGATTCAATAAAAGAACTTGCAAATTGGATAAACAGTAATCCAAATGAAGGGAGTGCTTTGCCTCTTTTTACGACAACGGGCTTTGAGCCTGAACTAAAAAATGCCATAGATATATGGGCGGCTTACAATGGTGTTAATTTAGACGTGCTTCCTGAAATTAGGAAAAGAGGGGGAGATCACTGGTTTTATAATGGTAATCGCCCCCGATACGGTTCTGTAATACTAGAGGCGGCTGCTGTCGATTTGCGAGTGAACAGTTGGATTCTGTATAAATACGGTATTAATACTCACTTTATCTGGCATGGAACTCATTGGCAACACAATTTACAAGGCCCCAAGAGACACCTCCATCAAAATATGTATCAGAATCCATTAACATTTATAAACGATGGAATGAATTTTGGGAATGGTGATGGCATTATCTTTTATCCGGGGCATATGCCGTTCTATAAGGAAGAGGATCGAGGCCTGAATGAATTAATACCATCCATACGATTAAAAAATATAAGACGAGGGCAACAGGATGCTGCATTAATGAGAATGGTCGAAGAAAAGATCGGGAGAGAAAAAGTTCTTAATCTTATTAATAATGTGGTACCCAGAGCTTTAAGTGAGGTAAGTATGGATGAGCCGGTACCCTGGTCGGAACACGGTGATGATTACGATAAAATCAGGTATCGATTATATGAGAAATTAGAAGAATAATATGTTTAAATAAATTATTGGAGTTGCTTTAAAATTTTTAAAATATAATCATCAATTATATTATTATGCTAAATAATAGGATAAGTTTTTTATTCGCATGCACATTACTTTTCTTACTTAGTAATAATACCTATTCCCAGGATGTACAGGATGTCACCATTTGGGCAGCTCCCGCTGAACAGAAAGTACGGCCGAATGATCAATTTGAATCGGATAATTTGGTTTGGTCAGAGGATACTAAAGAGATTCAGGTAGCAGGTGCCGGGAACGAGCATGTTCCTTTTCAAATCATTATAAGTACACCGGATCCTGGTGATTCACGCGTAGCATCTGAAGACTATACACGGCCAGAAGAGCTCAATGATTTATTTATTGAGGTATCAGACCTTACTTCTAATAACGGTGAATTAATATCAAGGGAGCAAATAGAGTTGTTTTTGGAACATTACGTTTTACTGTATGGTAAATCAAGTATGGTTGGAGATACAGGCTACTGGCCTGATGCTCTTGCACCAATCGAAGAACCGTTTGGGATGGATGCAGAGTTTTCAGTTGTTTCAAATAGACCAATTTGGCTGGACGTTAAAATCCCTTCTGATACTCCCGGAGGTCTATATTCAGGTGATATAACGATAACACATCAAGGTGAAAAATTAGAGACTTTAAATGTAGAATTAGAAGTATACGATTTTACATTGCCGGAAGAGACATCACTGATTACATATATCAACACATCGAGAGGCAGATTGGCTAATTTTTATGGTGTAGCCCCTTCATCAGAGAAAGCTGAGAAACTTACCAAGACGTACTACCAATCACTATATGATAATCGAATGGAGCCGTGGTTTCATGACATGCTACAACCAGATATTACAGTTAATGGAAGCGAAGTTTCAGTAGATTTTGATGAGCAAGAATATCAGTATTATCTGGAGGAACTTAGTACAAAAAGAGTGCTCTTAGAGGCTTATCCTTCTGAATTAGAGTCTCACATAGAGAATGAAGAGTTTTCTGAAGAATTCAATGAAATGATAACATCTTATTTATCAAAAATTGTATTGTATTTTGAAGAAAATGGTTGGAAGGATCGATTAGTATTTAACAGCCCTGTGGATGAGCCCAATACGGAAGAAGAATATATAGCTACTAGAGAATGGGCAAATTTAGTTCAGGAAGCAACTGGAAATGTTCCGTTTTTATCAACTGAGTCTCCGGTAAATACCAATCCGGAATGGGGTACTCTCCGTGGCTATGTACAGAATTTTTCAGTTCATGGTAATGCATTGAATTCACCAGAGGTAAAAAAAGTAATTAATGAAGAACAACAAAAAGGCGGCGAAATAACGTGGTATATTTCTTGTGATCAAACCTATCCACAACCTAATTACTTTATTGATGCCCCGGCTCTTGACCCTGTAATGGTTCCATGGATTACAGCGCGTTATAACATGAATGGAATCTTATATTGGGCAACAGTTCACTGGTCAGATACTCCCAATCCCTGGCGCGATGCTGTTTCATTTAACTCGGGTTTCTTATGCAGTGATGGGTATGTACTTAATGGCGAGGGATATATGTTTTATCCTGGAAACTATACGGAAGAATTTACTGGTCAGCCAGATGTGAATGGCCCGGTATCCTCTATGCGATTTGAATTATTAAGAGAAGGGATCGAAGACTACGTCTATTTATCGATGTTAGAAGATTTGGGAGCCCATGACTTTGCTGATCAAAAGGTAGAAGAGCTCGTAGTGGATGTAAGTTCGTTTTCCAGAAATTTAGAGACGCTTTATTTGACAAGAAAAGAAATGGCTCGACGGATAGAAGAATTGATTAATGATTGAAATTTCGGTAGGTAGTGTAAACTGAACTATGTCCGGTTTATTTATTAGGGTTACGGGTTAAGTCCAGTGGCAGTCGATCTTCACAATCGAATCGCAAGCTGGCTAGCGGTTACGCCCAGTTTTGTAGTGCTACTAACTATAGAGTTCATGAACTATGAAAATTAAATTGATTGAATCCAATTAAAATCGTACTGCGCTGTGTATACTACTTTCTGTAA
>JBEPXF010000122.1:0-8986 GCA_041642075.1 Fodinibius sp. | reverse complement strand
GCGACCGCAAGCGGGCAAGGTGACCCTTCTCTTTCAGCCGGCCGAAGAAACCGGGGAAGGAGCCGCGCGTGTAATACAAGATTCGCAATTTAAGAATTTAGCACCGGATTACTGTTTTGCTCTTCACAATCTGCCGGGTGTTAAAGAGCACCGGGTTGTTGTGAAAGATGATACTTTTGCTGCGGCCTCGGTGGGATTAATTGTTCGTTTCAAGGGAGCTACTGCTCATGCGGCACATCCCGAAGAAGGAAACAGTCCGGCGTTGGCTGTGGCCCAAACCATACAGTCATTTTCGGCAGCTCCGCAGTTTCAGGTTCCGCTGGAAGAACCAGCAAAAGTAACCGTTATTCATGCTGCGGTGGGGGAACGGGCTTTTGGAACGTCGCCGGGACGAGGCACCGTGATGGCTACGCTGCGAACCTATGATGATGAACTGTTAGCAAAGCTGAAAGATCATTGTATACAGATAGCAAAGGGCTATGCAGATACCTTTGATCTTGATATTGATGTCGAGTGGGTTGAAGAGTTTCCTGCTACGGTTAATAATGAGGAAGCGGGAGAAATTATTAAAACCGCCGCGGAAAAATCCGGATGGGAAATTCATCAGAAAAAGGAGCCGTTTAGCTGGTCAGAAGATTTTGGTCACTTTACAAAGGAATATAAGGGAGCAATGTTCGGATTAGGTGCAGGAAAAGAACATCCGGCCTTGCATGCCCAAAATTATAATTTCCCTGATGAAATTTTAGCCACCGGTATTTCAATGTTCATGCAAATAATAAATGAAACGATTGACAGATCATGAGTAATGAGTTATATCCTTCATGGATTGAGTTAAGTAAGCAAGCTTTTGAGAAAAATATCAGCTTTTTGAAGGATTATATTGGCAAAGATGTGGTGTTCAGCTCAGTTATAAAGGGAAATGCATATGGACATGGTATAGGTCATTTTGTTCCAATGGCGGAGAAATGCGGTGTTCGTCACTTTTCGGTGTTTAGTTCTGATGAAGCCCGTCAGGCGGCCCGGGCAAGTACCGAGGAGGACACCCATATCATGATTATGGGAATGATTAATAACGGGGCATTGGGGTGGGCTATCGAGCGTAATATTTCGTTCTTTATTTTTGAGCTGGATCGCCTGAAATTTGCTGTTAAGGAGGCACAGCGCATTGGAAAACCGGCACGCATACATCTCCACCTCGAAACCGGGATGAACAGGGTGGGACTGGAAAAAGATCAGTTTGAAGAGGCCGTTCATATTATCAGAAATAATCACAAGTGCCTACAGATTGATGGCATTTGCACCCATTATGCGGGGGCCGAAAGTGTGGGCAACTATGTACGTATTCAGAAGCAGATCGAAAATTTCAAGGAATATAGTTCTTGGTTTGAAGATCAAGGTATTGAGGCGAGGCATCGTCATACTGCCTGCTCGGCATCGGCCCTGAATTATCCCGAAACGATTATGGATATCGTGCGTTTTGGGATTGCACAGTACGGTTTTTGGCCGAACCGGGAAACGTATATGAACTTTGTTAAGAAGTATCCCGATATCAATAAAGAGCATAAAGACCCCCTCGAGCGGGTGTTAAGTTGGAAAAGTCATGTAATGAGCACAAAAGAGGTGCCGGCCGGGGAATTTGTGGGATATGGTAATACCTATTTAACCGGTCGTGATGAGACCATTGCTACGGTCCCAATTGGTTATTCGCACGGCTTTGGTCGTAATTTGACGAATGTTGGAATTGTACTTATAAATGGTAAGCGTGCGCCCGTGGCCGGATTGGTGAACATGAATTTATTGACGGTGGATGTTACGGACATCCCGGATGTAAAGAAGGGGGATGAGGTCGTGATTATTGGTCACCAGGGTGAGCAGGAGATAACCGTTTCTTCCTTTAGTGAGATGCGTAATAATATGAATTATGAAGTGCTGGTACAGATACCGTCTCGTATTCCGCGAAGTATTGTTTGAGGAGTTATTAAGTGATGGAGTGACTGAGTGACAAGGTTATTACTGTTAAAAGGTTGAAGGTTAAATGTTGAATTTGGTAGCATTTCGCAGGAGTGTGCTTGATTGAGGCTGACGGATGAGGATGGTGATGAGGTGATTAGGTGAGGGAGTGATTAAGTGATGAGGTGACAAGGTAACAAAGTGACTGAGTTATTTTGTTGTCGATTGGGCGTAATCCTTAATATCACTCAATCTCATTACGATGCTCCGCGTCGTAATGTATTTAAGCTCTAAACTAAGTTCCGAGGGAGTTGTGCTCCCGATGGCAATAGTACTCGAGGAGAGTACAACGCTCTCGTAACACCACAGAAAGAAAGGATTCTGCCACTTATACAAGATTCGCAACTACTTATTTAGCTATTCCCACACTCTGTAACTTAGTCACTTCATCACTCGTCGTCACTCTATAATTCATCCCCCTAAATCTGTCGTTCAAGAATGCGCCCACTTAACCATAAATCCCGTTGAGTATAGACAATATTGTGGTAATAGTTTTTGCGGTTGAGGATGTAATGGTCAAAGGGAAAGAACCGGTTATTAAGCTTTGGCTGCTCAAAAAAGAAGCGATACCGAGGGTCTTCTGTATTGTAAGAATAATACCAGATAAGCCGGCGAAGACGGTCGCGGGTATGAAAAGGTTCCCCAAAAAGTATATAAACCATTCCCCGATCAGTTTTCCAGCCCTCCTTAAAATTTGAAAATCGTTTATTAGCTTCCTCAACACGGGTGTAATACTGCTCAATAACCTGTTGCGCCTCCCTTTTATTCCCAATATTCTTTAGCCAGAAACGGTCCATAGCCTGCTTCAGTGAATCCGTGTCAGAAATGGACATCAGCTCTTCATGATCACCGCGGCCCATCAGGTAATAGAGGGGACGAGCTAATTCTCGCACACTTTCCACGGCGGGAAAATTCTTGCTTTTTATTCCAAACGAGCGGCCCTTAAAGATTTCTTCATCATTATCATTCTCTTTAGCAGCAGTAACCTCAAAACGGTAGTTCCCCCGGTTTTGATTGGCAAATTTATACTCTACAAATACATTGCCATAGTCAGAAAGCACCCGACGGTTAGACTGGATTTCTGTGGTACGATCAAAGTCGATGCCCTTGTACTCAATAGATGAAGAGCTGTAATTATTGCGCGTAATAGCTCGGGGCAGTCCGGTATCCGAAGCGAAAGACACCAGGCGGGTATCAAGGGTTAGCGGAGCATCCGGCCGGGGACTGATAACCTGAAAAACAAATCGAAGGGAATCTATCGCATTAGACACATGATAGCCCGATATCTGTGACCACTTATTATCGCCATTTTCTTTGCCAAATAGCTGAATATCGCTGAGCGTATAGTCAGTTTGTTTTTTGCCCGGGATATAGGCTTTGCTGGTTTGGGTAAGCTTTTGATCAGAATTGAGATCTCGCACAGTTACAGAAACTTCGTAGTTGCCCGGCTTCACCTGCAGCCGGTAGGGAATGTTCAGAACCTCCCGGCTGTGTGTAATTGATTCATCTCCTGTTACAACTTGCCGGGTAATACGCTTGGAGTCAATATTCTGCTCTCCGCTGAGGTCAGTTATTTGAATATCTACTGAAACTTCCGCAGAAAGCGAATCCGATTCTCCCTGACTGCCGTACACCAAACTCCCCTTGACAATATCCGTCGTGATTTCGAGTACGGGTCCCTCATTTTCTTCGACAAATCCAAAAACACTCGATCTGAACTCTGGATACCCTGATTGGTAGTTATAGTCTATGCCGCGCTGGACGTTATCCATTTTACTGCTGCTGCAGCTAAACAAAAATATTGCAATGCCGCATGTTAAGAATAGTAATAGGGTTCGCAATGGTTTAAACATAATCGGATTATTTCGGATATATAGACTTACTTTATTAAATATATTTATAATATCGTTAACTTAACTTAATAACACAGTTAAGAAACACAAAAATTTTAGTTGACAAGTACCCGGGGAATAGTTAACCTAATAAGGTTGAACAGCAAAAAATTGCATTTCTTTCAAGTTTACAAAAAATTATTTAAACGTTTGGTACTGCAGTATAAATCAAGTTGCTCGTAATATTTTTAAATATAAGTAAGAAATTAAGGTGTTAACGCATCTTAACGCAAATACACTCCTTCCAATCTTGCTCTTCCAATGACTTATTAGTTATTGAAACTGCAATATTTGAGGGCTAATTATCTAATCTAAAACTATCTAATTATGAAGTTGAAGGTACTATCTCTATTAGTATGTGCTTTCGGTTTGATGTTTGCTACTTCGGCATTTGCACAAGACGTTACCGTTTCCGGTACGGTTGTGGATGCTGCCGATAGCGAGCCATTGCCGGGAGTTACAGTTATGTTACAAGGTACAAACCGGGGGACTGCAACAGGCCCTGACGGTACGTATGAAATTTCGGCTCCATCGGATGGCGTGTTAACGTTCTCTTTTGTTGGTTATGTCCAACAAGAAATTCCTATTGATGGGCGTACAACCATAGATGTTGAAATGCAAACAGATGTGGCCGAATTAGGCGATATTGTCGTTACTGGTTATGGGCAGTATTCAAAGCGAAACTTTACAGGGTCTGTAGGTCAGGTAAGCACAGCTGATATTGAGGCTTCACCTGTAACATCTATTGATCAGGCAATGGAAGGTAATCTTACTGGTGTCAATATTTCTGCCTCAACCGGTACACCGGGTGCAGTACAGCAGGTACGTGTTCGTGGACTTAGCTCAATTAACGCAGGTACTTCGCCACTATATGTGATTGATGGCGTTCCGGTAGTAAGTGGTTCAAATGCCACTTCTACAGCAACCAGTTCTTTAGGAGTACTTTCGAGCCTGAGTCCTTCTGATATTGAATCAATTACGGTGCTGAAGGATGCTGCTTCTACTGCTCCTTACGGTGCGCGTGGTTCTAACGGCGTAATCGTTATTGAAACGAAAGGGGGAAGTGACTCTGATGTAACCTACTCTGTTAATGTACAGCGTGGTTTCAGTAACCGTGCCGTAGATGGACCTGGAGCAATGGGAGTTGAAGAATGGGACAGACTTTTTGTTGATTCTTATAATAACTTCGTTGGCGCTGAGGCTCTTAGCTACGGTGATGAAAGCTCAGGCTGGGATGGAGAAGGAAACGGTACAGACTGGGGCGATATAGTTACTAACGATAATGCTATTCACCAAGAATACAGTCTTTCTGCACGAGGTGGAAACGAGCGAACAACTTTTTATGCCTCGGGTAATCTCTTTGACCAAGAAGGTGCTCAGATTGGTTCAGAACTTCAGCGTTAT
The DNA here is from genome assembly GCA_041642075.1 of Fodinibius sp. GTDB lineage: Bacteria > Bacteroidota > Rhodothermia > Balneolales > Balneolaceae > Fodinibius. The sequence goes on along the minus strand of JBEPXF010000122.1, from coordinate 3,680 downwards.
TCAGGTAAACTGAATATCTCTCACAAGTTGGATGACCGAGTAACTCTCGATAATTCCTTTTCCGGATCATTTGTTGAACAAGACGGTATCCTTGAAGGGGCCGGTTATTTCGGTAGCCCGGTATTGGCAGAATTCTTTATGCCGCCAACAGGTCCTGCTTTTAATGAGGATGGAACTCCGAATACAGGCGCTATTGGGGCAAATATTTTTCAGCCAGATGGTACCAATATTTTTAATCCTGTTTATGTACAGAATAATGATATAGACCGTAAGCGTAATACTCGGGTATTGAATAACACCAATTTGAATATTCAGATAATGGAGAACCTGTCATTCAATACAAACTTTGCCTTGGATTATATCCTTACCGAGGAGAAGTATTATGACAATCCATTCTATGGTGACGGTGAAGATGTGCGAGGTACGGTTAATGATATCGACAATCGAAACTTCAATTACGTTTGGAGAAATACATTAAATTATGTCGTCCAGCCTACCGAAGATCATACCTTTGACATTAAGCTTGTTTCTGAAAGCCAGAAAAACCACGATCGTTATTTTGATGCTTGGGGACAAGGTATAGCTGCTGACGGTCTTACTAACCTGAATACCACTGCTACACCACAAGGTGCATTGGGTTCTACAACGGATTGGTCAGTACAGTCATTTACCGGATTAGTTAATTACGACTTCAATGATAAAATAATTGCTGATCTGAGCTTGAGACAAGAAGGGAATTCCCGTTTTTCTGAAGAGAAGCGATGGGGTACTTTCTGGTCAGTTGGTTTAGGATATATCCTTAGTGAGGAAGAATTTCTACAAGATATTAACTGGTTGGATTTCCTAAAATTGCGTACTTCGTACGGACTGACGGGTAATGCTTCTATTGGTTTGAACAATTACCAGACACTGGTAGGTTTTGGTAGTTATAATGACCAGCCCAATATTCAGCCTACACAGCTTGGTAACCCTGATTTAACATGGGAAAAAGCAAACTCACTGGACATTTCTCTTGAGTTTGAAGTATTTGATCGCATAAGTGGTACTACTACTTTCTTCCGTAAGGATAGTCGTGACCTGCTTTTTGACGTACCGCTTTCCCGTACTACAGGACATAATTCGCAGATCCAAAACTCTGGAGAACTTTACAACCAAGGGTTTGAATTTGAGCTGAATGCTGAGATTATCAATACTGATAACTTTGCTTGGGATCTGGGTGGTAACTTTACCATTGTTAATAACGAGATTACCTCGTTGCCAACGGATGTTAATGGCGATCCACTTGAAATTACCACCAGCACACGATACCGTGCTGTTGAAGGCTACGAAGTGGATGCATGGTACATGAAAGAATGGGCCGGAGTTGATTCTGAAAACGGTGATCCGTTGTGGTACATGGATGATGGCAATGGCGGTCGTACAACGACTAATAACTACAATACTGCTGACGAGTATTACCAGGGAGGTAATGCACAGGCAACCGAATTCGGTTCCATCAACACACGTGTTGATGCATTTGGATTCTATGCACAGGCTAGCATGTCGTTTGCTTTTGGCCACAAATTGTTCGATAACTGGGCCTATTATATGAGGTCGGACGGATTTGGTGCATTTAACGGTGTATTTGGTCAGTATGCGGGACAATCTGATTACTGGACACCAGAAAATACCGATGCGGAAAATCCAAAACCTGTGTTGCTTAGAACTGATAATTCCAACGCAACCTCTTCTCGCTTCTTGTACGACGGTGATCACTTGCGTTTGAAGTCATTGAATGTGGGATACAATATTCCTACACGATGGGTGGAGAACGTTGGCCTTACCTCAGCTACGGTATATGTAAACGGTCGTAACCTGTGGACGCATATGTTTGATGAGGATCTGGAGTATGATCCCGAACAGAAAGCCAACGGCTTTACGGAGTTGTCAGCGCAACCGATGAAGACATTCACATTTGGAGTTAAAGCTAATTTCTAAACGTATTAATAATGAAGAATTACATTAAATATTTAGTTGTACTGCTATTTATAGCAGGTGTCAGCAGTGGGTGTGAGGATTTCCTGTCACCGTCTGTTGATCAGAATAAACCTACCGATACTGCAGTGCAAACTGTTGAGGATTTGGAGTCCGTAGTATATGGTTCGTATGATGATCTAAATCGTGTAGAACTGTATGGGCGGGACTTTTATGTCTCTGCAGAAGCCATGTCAGATAATGCATGGGCAAATAATAATTCCGGTCGATTTATAGCCCAAGATCAGTTTAATTTCACTGTAAACAGTGGTTATGCCTTGGGTGTCTGGGATGTGTTCTACGAAACCATTGCAGGTGCTAATCTCGCAATTGGGGCAGATTTAGAATCATCCACTGAGGTAGATCACCTTAAAGGGCAAGCGTATGCTATTCGTTCATTGTCTCACATGAACCTACTTTTGGCCTTTGGTCAGCAGTATGTTGCAGGAGGAGATGCCAGTAACGGTATACCAATTAAAACTGAATACCTTACAGCGGATGAAGCAGAAGGTGATGATTTTATTCCATCACGTGATGCTATTGCTGACGTCTGGGCTGCTGTCGAGTCAGACCTGAATACAGCTGTTTCTATGTTGGATGAATCATCTGATGTAGCAACTGAAATGGATTATTGGGCTGCCCGTGCATTACAAACGCGCTATTACCTTTACACAGGCCAGTATGATGCCGTAATTCCAATTGCTGAGGATATCATTAATAACAGTGGTTATTCCATTACAGCAGCGGATGCCTTGGTTGACAGCTGGGAAACAGGTTCAGGACCTAACTCACTCTTTGAGTTGGCCTTTACATCAACTGATCGTTTAGGTACGGATAACATTGCACGTATTTACCGTCCTACAAACTACGGTGATGTTCAAGTATCGAGTGATCTTTACAATGCTCACCAGGCAGACGACGTCCGTTTGGACTTATATAACGCTGCAGGCGATCGAATGATGAGTAAGTATTCAGATGAGCTTGGCTCAGATAACGTGCGAGTCATTCGTTTTGCTGAAGTTGTACTGAATTATGCAGAAGCTATTGCCGCTGGTGGTAGTGGTGCTCAGGAATCGGCACTGGATGCACTCAATCGAGTAGCTGATAATCGGTATGATAACGGTTCGCCGTATACTGCTCCGGTATCAGTAGATGATGTTTTGCTTGAACGTCGTTTGGAGCTGGCTATGGAAGGACACCGTCTTTATGATCTTCTGAGAACGGGAAGAGATATCGAAGTTGGTGACGCCAATTCAGCACGTACGCAGCTAATACCTGCTGATGACTATCGGGTAGCTCTTCCGATACCGGATGCTGAGATACGAGCCAACTCGAATATAAACCAGAACGAGGGTTACAATAACTAATTCTTTTTCTGTTAATTAATTTTCAAAGCCGCCTCGTTTTCGGGGCGGCTTTTTTTATTTGCGATATATAACCCTGCCGAAACAATCCGGCGGGTTTTGCTGTTTGAAGGAGTGGAGCTGTTGAGTCAGTTAAGTGATCTTTTTTGTTCGGCATTATAAGGACTGTCTCTTTAGCATAGTAAGGGCAATGACATTGGCATTATAAGGAGAGTGTTATTGACATAGTAAGGGGAATCCCATTGACATAGTAAGGGGAATCTCATTGGCATAGTAAGGGCAATTATATTGTTATTATAAGGG
>JBEPXF010000121.1:0-9056 GCA_041642075.1 Fodinibius sp. | reverse complement strand
ATATCAAATAGTAATTTAAAAGTATTAGGTGGGTAATAATAGTTTTTCAATCCTCCTGACCTCCTTCTCCAAGGAGGAAATAGTTATTAAAATTAAGAAATCAAGTCCCTCTTGGTGAAGAGGGATTTAGGGAGATTGATTTAACCTTAATTATTTAGGTTTAATTTTAACCACAACACATAATTAATATATTACAATCCCAATATGAAATATCCACCTTTTAAAAATTCCTTTTTAATGGCCCCTGATTCTACTTCAGGAAGTTCATCTCCCGCTACAAAAGATACATCGGAACCCGGCTTTCGCATCAACCAGCCTATTAGCTTAGGGGGCGTTGCTGCGGGGAACGGCTTTCACGTGAATAGCGATAAACAAATCAACGAGACCCTCGATGCCGCCTGGGAGGCCGGTATACGCTATTTTGATACTGCTCCCTTGTATGGCTATGGACTCAGTGAACGACGCTTTGGACGATTTCTGTTCAACAAAAACCGCGATGATTTTACCCTTTCAACGAAAGTGGGGCGCCTGCTCCACCCCGATCCCGACTTCAATGCTGATCCTGATGACATCTGGAAAGGTCAACTTAACTTCGATACAGCGTTTGACTATACTGCTGAAGGTGTTCGCCGGTCCATAGAAGACAGTATGCATCGGATGGGCTTGTCCAGTATTGATATCGTTTATATACACGACCTGTCACCGGATATGATGGGCGACGAATGGACGGAGTACTTTGAAATTGCCCGCAACGGTGCCATTCCGGAATTAACCCGGATGCGCGACGAGGGTATCATTAAAGCATGGGGTATTGGTGTCAATACGATTGAACCTATCCTTAAAACCATCGAAGTAAGCGATCCGGATATTGTACTTTCAGCCACCCAGTACTCGCTGATGAATCATCAGGATTCGCTGGAAAGACTATTTCCGGCCTGCGAAGAGAATGATGTCTCGGTCGTAGTAGGCGCTGCGGTCAATGCAGGCTTTCTGGCCGGTAAAGAACGTTTTGATTATGGCGATTCCATACCGGAGGGACTGCTTAAACGAAGAGAGCGTATCCATACTGTTGCTGATAAATATGATGTGGATCTCCGTACCGCGGCCCTTCAGTTTTCCTTTGCTCCCAAAGCTGTAACTTCTGTTGTAACGGGAGCAAGCAAGCCATACCAGATTGTGGATAATGTAAGCTCCATGGATACAGATATTCCCGCTGATTTCTGGAAAGAGCTTAAAGAGGAACAACTTATTTCATCGTTGGCTCCCAAACCCAGTGAAGAGTAATTTTTTTCCGCGGAAGCCCATTTGGTCAGTTCATGATTGGGTAGGAACGATCCGAAAGGATATCTTCTTTTCAAATCCCTGTGATTGAATGCGGGAAATAACTTCTAAAGGATCAAACCATACCTCTTCCAAAACTGTTTACATATCATTAATTCAGACAAGAAATCGCTATCTCTCGAATTGAATATTATTTAGCCGATGAATAGAACATCAATACAAGACATTTCCTACTCTCTCCTCGATCTTGCCGTCATTACTGAGGGGCAAACGCCCGCGGATGCCATTCATAACAGCCGCGACCTGGCTCAGCATGTTGAAGATTGGGGATACACCCGTTTCTGGATGGCCGAGCACCATAACATGGAAAACATTGCCAGTTCTGCAACTTCGGTTTTACTGGGATATGTAGCGGAAGCCACTAAATCCATACGCATCGGTTCGGGTGGCGTTATGTTGCCCAATCACTCGCCCCTGGTTATTGCCGAACAGTTCGGTACCCTGGCTTCCCTTTATCCGGATCGTATTGATCTTGGCTTGGGTCGTGCGCCCGGAACTGATCAGACTACGGCCCAGGCTATACGTCCCGACAGGATGCAGCAAGTTCGCCAGTTTCCCAATAACGTAAAGCAGCTCCAAAAGTATTTTTCGGCAGAAAACCGCAACGCCGATGTCCGTGCCATTCCCGGGGAAGGGACTGAAGTTCCCCTGTGGATTCTGGGATCGAGTACAGACAGCGCCCATCTGGCGGCAGCACTGGGACTCCCCTACGTATTTGCGAGCCATTTTTCACCGCAGCAACTCCATGCGGCCTTCAACGTGTACAGGGAAGAGTTTCAACCCTCTGAACAGCTGGATGAACCTTATGTTATGCCCTGTATCAATGTAGTAGCAGCCGAAACGGATGAACAAGCCCAATGGCTGTCTACCTCTTTAAAACAGATGTTCATGGGTGTCGTTACCGGGGAACGAAAACCCATGCCTCCTCCCGTTGACGACATGAATACGGTTTGGAATCTGCGGGAAAAGATGGCTGTGGAGCAAATGCTCAAGTATACCTTTATCGGTAACAAGGAAACGGTTAAAGAAGAAGTAACGGAATTTCTACAAGAAACCGGCGCCGATGAAGTTATGATTGCCACTTATCTATACGACCATACCCAGCGACTCAAATCTCATCGGATTTTCGCAGAAATCATGCAGGAACAGGAAATAGAAACATCTTAAAACTACAATGTTTGAATAATTAAACCTCCATTCCAATGAAACGGTTACTATTTCTAACGGTCTTCTTACTTTTAAGTTTTTCTTCACTTGATGCTCAAGACAAGCAAGCCAAACTGGGTATCAACCTGGAGGGGTATGAATATCCCTATCCCGTTGAATATTTTACCATTGATTCTCAACAGCAATCGTTGAAGATGGCCTTCATGCATGAAGAGTCTGAAAACCCCAATGGAAGGACGATTTTGTTATTCCACGGCAAAAACTTCAACGGAGCTTACTTCGGACAAACGATGCAAACATTGCTAGAGGACGGTTTCAACGTGCTGGCTCCCGATCAAGTGGGCTTTGGCAAATCTACGAAGCCCGACTACTACCACTACACCTTTCAGCAGCTTGCCAAAAATACAAAATCACTCGTTGACTCCCTCGATATTGATCAAACAGTGGTCTTGGGTCATTCCATGGGCGGCATGCTGGCCACCCGCTTTGCGCTTATGTATCCTCAAATGGTAGAAACGCTAGTATTGGAAAATCCTATCGGCCTCGAAGACTGGAAGAAAAAGGTTCCCTATCAGGGCGTTGACCATTGGTACCAGCAGGAACTGGAGAAAACCTATGAAGGTGTCAAGCAGTATATGGCGCAGAGCTATTACGATAATAACTGGAAATCAGATTATGAAGAATGGCTTTATCTCCGGACGGGCTTTATTGGCACCACCGACTATGATCGTTACGCTTGGAATCAAGCCCTGACAACTGACATGGTCTTCACACAACCCGTGCTTTATGAATTCCCTGACTTGAAAGTTCCCACCGTGCTCATTATCGGTCAGCGGGACCGTACGGCTATTGGAACAGGCCTGGTTTCCGATTCTGTAGCCGCAACAATGGGGCAGTATCCTGAATTGGGCAAGCGCACAGCCAAACAAATTCCCAACGCTACGCTCATAGAGCTTGATGACATTGGCCATCTACCACACATCGAAGACTTCGACCGTTTTATTGAAGCTCTGCTTTCGTATATCCAATAAATAAAAAAAGCCCGATTCCAATGAATCGGGCTTTAAGTACCGTTACAACGAAGGGTTCTTAATTATCTCCGTCTGAACCTGAACCACTGCCGCCATCATTACCACCTTGGTTCTCTGGTAATTCCGAAGGTACAGCAGGTGTGCTTTGTGACTCATTGTTCATATTGTTTGGTTGTACGGGCTGCTCCACTCCACTTTCCTGAACAGCACTTTCTGTTACATCTCCACGGTCAATTGCAAAATTGGCAAGAACACTGAGTACAAGCAAAGCACCTCCTAAAACCGAAGTCGCTTTTGACAAGAGATCAGCTGTACGGCGCGCACCTAAGCCGGCTCCGCCCTGCATTCCTCCTGCCAGTCCTCCGGAGAGGCCTTGTCCCTGCCCCGGTTGTAACAGAACAACGATAGTTAAAAGTACACAAACAACAATGATCAGAAATAGAATAATATTATAAAGCATGGTAATTGATATCTCGGTATGAATTTCAGACTCGTTAAGATACCCAAAATTCCTTTTTTTTACAATGTATTAGTCGTTAGTAAACTTACTTTTGTATATTGTCAACTTAATTGACCGTCTTTTATTTCACTAACCTGATAGTTTGTGCAAGATTATACGAATCAAATCCAGGAATTTATACAAAATTCTCCTGCCTTAAGCTATAAAATAGTTCTTACGGTAGTCGTCATTTTTGTTATTTGGGCGCTTCGTCTGATGGCTATTCGTATTGTTAACAAACAGCTTCCCGAGGCGGAAGACCAATATAGATGGCGTAAAAACCTAACGTACATTTCTGTTTTCCTGGGTTTTCTTATTGTGGGGCGTATCTGGTTTGAGGGTCTCCAGTCGATAGCAACATTCCTGGGATTACTCTCGGCCGGACTTGCAATAGCCCTGAGAGATCCGGTATCTGATTTAGCCGGCTGGCTGTTTATTTTATGGCGCAAACCTTTTGAAGTAGGCGACCGTATACAGCTGGGCGACGTCAAAGGAGATGTTATTGATACCCGTATCTTTAAATTTACGGTTCTGGAAATCGGAAATTGGGTGCGAAGCGATCAAAGTACGGGCCGTGTTGTGCACGTTCCCAACCACGAAGTATTCAATGAGCCCCTGGCCAATTACACCAGCGACTTTGAGTTTATATGGAACGAGATGCAGGTGCTTGTCACTTTTGAAAGTGATTGGTCCAAGGCAAAAAAATTACTGCAGGATATTGCCGATAAGCACTTGAACCAGTTTGCGGATGAGGCCCAAAGACAAGTCCGAAGAGCCCAAAAAGCCTACTTGATACACTATAGGCATTTAACTCCTATTGTTTACACGGATGTGCAAGACAGCGGGATCTGCCTTACGATACGCCATTTAACCAATCCCAGAAGGCGGCGTAGTACGAGTGAAGCACTATGGGAGGATATACTGAAAACATTCGCCCAGCATGATGATATTGACTTAGCTTATCCTACCATGCGTATTTATAAAGAACCGAATACGGATAAGGAATAATATAACTATACCAACGATCCTCATTTTTAATATGTGAACCCCTACTTAGGTATGGGTTGTATCAGCTCTGGATTATTATTATCCGTGTCATTTACCTTTTCAGAGACACGATTGACTGCCATTTTACTCATCGGATAAGGTTTTATCAGCCGGTCAAGTTCCTGTTCACTTAATTGATCTTCTCCCAGCCATTCTGTGTACTGTTCATCATCCAATATCACCGGCATTTTACCACCGACGGGTTGTATGAGTGCATTTGCCTCAGTGGTAAGAATAGCACAGGAATACACGTCCCGCCCCGTTGATGATTTCCAAATGGAATAGATGCCGGCCATAGCCATCAATTCATTAGAGAGCAGGCGAATAAAGAATGGGGTGCTCTTTTTTTCTGTTGTTTTCCATTTATAAAATCCGTGTGCGGGTATCAGACATCGCCTTTCATGAAGGCATTCAGTAAGCCACTCGCTATCTTCGATGGCATCCAGGGTAGTTTCATAGTTTTCATTTCCCGCCCGTTCTTCCTCTGCATCGGGGGGAATCAGTCCCCATCGAAACTGATAAATCTTACGCTTCTCCTCCTGATAAACAACTGTAATACGCGATCCGGGAGTTATATTAAAATGAGATTCAAAAAAGTCGGATCGCTCTGTCCGAACGTTGAACTGCTGTTCTATCTCTTCTTGAGTGCCTTTAAATACAAATCGGTCGCTCATATAAAAACGTTTATTTAGTCTTTTCTCCTTTTAGTGTAACTTTCACTCTTTTATACTAAGGTAACTGACATAGAACCACTAATGTTTCTTAATTTATGAACTTTTTTTTTAATGAAAGGGAAAAGCGCCTTCGCGCCGGCTGGCGACTATCAATACAGCTTGTCCTCTTATTTTTCATGGCCGGCTTTCTCACATTGGGATTTCAATCTATTTGGCAAAGTTCGCTATCCATTGCTACAGCAATTCCCCAATCCATAGGATTTATTGGCAGCGTCTGGATTGCCGCCCGGTTACTGGATAAACGTCTCCTTAAACATTATGGACTAACATTTAATTCACAATGGTTCAAAGACTTTAATGCCGGTATAATCATTGCTGCTACAGCAATAGGCGTGATATTTTTTACTGAATGGTTTTTGGGATGGTTATCCGTTTCCGGCTACGGTTGGGAAAACCAAAAAACGTCCTCTTTCATTACGGCCCTGTTAAGCTCATTCATTGCAATGTTATTAGTTGGCTTTTATGAAGAATTGTTTTCCCGGGGCTACCAACTTTTAAACCTGGCTGAAGGTCTTAAATATCCCAATATTAGTCCACGTATAGCTGTTGGCGGAGCAGTAATCATCACTTCCGTTCTTTTTGGATTACTTCATGCGTACAATCCAAATGCTTCCGCTGTTTCTACTTTTAATATTATACTGGCAGGGGTAGTCCTTGCCGTTCCTTTTGTATTAACGGGAAAATTAGGTCTCTCTGCAGGTCTTCACTTCAGCTGGAATTTTACCCAAGGTACTGTTTTCGGCTTTCCGGTAAGCGGCACGCACCTCGATGCTTCCCTTTTCCTGATTGATCAAAAAGGAGTTGACCTTTGGACAGGCGGAGCTTTTGGCCCGGAAGCAGGATTAATGGGAATCGCGGGAATGGCAATAATGTTAGGGGGTTCATACGTTTATATCTTGAAATCGGGATATAAAAATAGTATTTCCAACCTTTTTTTTAAGGAAAATACGCCACTCATAAATTCAGATGAGCAAGCCCGATAAGTTTTGTATATTCCCTTAACTGATTGAGTATTACTTGATTTTGAAGTAATACATTTTGCAAAAGAACACTAATTAAAGGAAAGGTTAGAAAGTTGAAGTTTGAAGATATTAAGTTAAGCCCCAATATCATGAGTGGGCTTCAGGATGTTAATTACACTGAACTTACTGAACTCCAGGAAAAAGCGCTTCCCAAGATATTAGAAGGTAATGATGCACTGATTAAAGCTATACCCGGGAAAAGCAAAAATGCCACTTTCGTTATTCCCGCCTTAGCCAAAATTGATGGCAAGGAGGAAGTTGAGGGTACAACCACCCTTATTCTAACACCTAACTCTGATGAAGCTCAACAGATTGATGAGCTCGTCTGGGCAGCTGGCTATCATGCACAAGTTGAGTGTGCCTCTATCGATCTTGATGGGGATGAACAGGAGCAAAAAACTTCTTTAAATGACGCTCCCCAAGTCATTGTAGCAAATCCCGGACCATTGCTCAGCGTCATGCAAGATCTGCGTTTTATTTTTCGGCACATAGATTACCTGGTTATTGATGAGTTGGATAAGCTAGCTTCGCTTAATTTAATACCAAAAGTTAAAAACATTCTAAAGAGAGTGTTGTCTGAACATCAAACGCTCATTTTTACATCCGAACTAACTGATGAGGTTGAAGCGTTTGCCAAAGATAATCTGAAAGATGGTATAGCCATAGGGTTTGAGGAAAATGGAGTCCCTCCAGTGCTTGACAAGCCCCCTGCGGTTCCCCAGGATATTTCCCAGGGATATATCTATGTACCGAATCGAATGAAAATTACCACCCTAATGGCTCATATTGAAGAATCACCAAACGACCGGGCTATTATATTTACCGCATCCAAACGTGGAACCGACCGACTATTTAAAGTTCTACGCAAGAATGGTTTCAAGTCTACAAGCCTGCACAATAAACTTTCTGATGAAAAGAGAGCTCAGCGCTTTGCTAACTTTACGAATGGGGATATCCAGTTTCTCCTTGTCGGTGATTTATCGGCTACAACCATGGATATTGATAACGTAAAACAGGTAATTAATTACGATGTCCCCGAAGACCCTGATGAGTATCGATACCGTGCTAACCTTGTCAGCCGAGGCAAAGCTTCACGTATTGTTTCCCTGGTATCAAAGCAAGACAGAAATGATATTAATAAACTCGAAAGCGAGCTTGGCCAGTCTCCCAAAGAATTAGATCTTCCCGAAAAAGTTCAGCAAAAACTCGAAGAACGCCGTAAGAAGAAAAAGAAGTCCAATAACCGCCGCAACGGTAACAAGCAGAAGCAGAAACAAAAACAGAAAAAGAAGAAAAAAGAGATGGAGCTTCCCCGACCCAGTTATGAAAAATTGAGTGGCGGAAAAACCGGTGGAGACAAGAAGAAGGACAAGAAATCGGGTGTCATTGATATGCTTAAAAACCTTTTTTCCTAATTTTCTATCTAAATATAGTACTCTATCTGGCCAATTGTATCAAACAAAAAAGCCCCTTAGTCGGGGCTTTTTTTATATAAGTAAAAAGAATAAGTGGGATTAGTTTATGCTGTCATTCTTTTCTTTTCCTCAGCTTTAATCTCTTTCAAAGCCACATCTTTAATAGCTTCAAACCCATCTAAGGTTTTCTTAATGTGCTCTTCTGTATGTGCTGCAGTAGGTATCAGGCGTATAAGCACCGTTCCCTTGGGTACAACCGGATACGTTACTCCACTTACAAATATGCCATGCTCTTCGCGTAATTTTCGCATTATAAGCTGGCATAAATCCGTACTCCCCTTTGTTAGGACGGGTGTTACCGGACATTCTGCCGGCAATACGTTATAACCGATTTCCCGGAGTCCCTCACGCAGCATATTCGTATTCTCCCACAGCTTTTCTCTCCACTGAGGGTTTTCTCTGATCAGTTCCAAACGTCTACGGGCCGATTTTACAATTGGCATAGGTACTGACTTGGCGAAAATCTGGCTGCGAACATTCGCTTTCAAAAATTCAACAACCCGTTTTTCAGTTGCAACAAAAGCTCCTATTAGTGCAAAAGCTTTGGCAAAGGTCCCAAAATAAAGATCAATACCCTGATGGCATCCAAGATGGGTTCCTGTGCCGGAACCGTCTTTTCCCATGGTACCCACTCCATGGGCATCATCCACAAGAAGACGGAAAGGATATTTTTTCTTAAGAGCGATCATTTCCTCCAGAATACCCAGATCACCCGTCATTCCAAATGCCCCCTCGGTTAC
>JBEPXF010000120.1:0-9169 GCA_041642075.1 Fodinibius sp. | reverse complement strand
CCGATCTTATCGCTTAAATGCATTATTAACTTATACCCTATTTTTGTGCAGATTCCTACATTTTCTGATATCCAGAGCGCGTATCTCAAGATTCAAACCAAAGTACACCGAACGCCCGTTTTAAGCAGTAAAAAGGTGAATGAACGGGCGGGCGGAGGTGAACTTTTATTAAAGTGCGAAAACTTTCAAAAGGTTGGGGCTTTTAAATTCCGGGGTGCCACCCATGCGGTGGGAGAATTATCGGACGCACATGCTCAAAATGGGGTTGCCACCCACTCCTCGGGCAATCATGCCCAAGCGGTAGCACTGGCGGCAAAGTTGCGGGAAATTCCGGCTCATATTGTAATGCCCGAAAATGCTCCCCAGGTTAAAGTCCGGGCTGTGCGCGATTACGGAGCTAACATCACTTTTTGCAAGCCCAGCCAAGAAGCGCGTGAAGCCACCCTGGAAGAGGTTGTTGCAGAAACAGAGGCCACTTTTATTCATCCCTATGACAATCCTGACATTATTATGGGCCAGGGTACAGCTGCCCTGGAGCTGCTCGAAGAGTATCCAAAACTAGATGTGCTGCTGGCTCCCGTTGGCGGGGGCGGACTCATGAGTGGCAGCGCTATTGCTGCTTCAGGACTCTCGCCAAATACCAAACTAATTGGTACAGAACCTGATGTAGCCAATGATGCCTATCTCTCCTTTAAATCTGGGGAACTGCATCCGGTACAAAGCACAGACACCGTGGCTGATGGGCTGCGAACCTCTCTTAGTGATTTGACCTTCTCGTGTATCCAAAAACATGTTGATAATATCATTACCGTAAAAGAACAAGAAATTATTGATGCCATGCGGTTTGTCTGGGAACGAATGAAAGTCATAATAGAACCTTCTTCGGCTGTACCCATTGCAGCAGCATTCAACCATTTGGATACACATGATCAGCAAGTTGGCATTATTATTAGTGGCGGAAATATGGATCTAGACCAACTACCTTGGAGTGAATAAAAAACATTGAAGATCAGCTTTCCTAACAAATGAATTCAGCTTTAGTATTTAATTGATAATCATTTATGGATTCAAAAAATATCATTATCATCGGTGGTGGAGTATCAGGAGTTACTACCGCCCTGTCGCTACAGCTCTTGGGGTACGAAACCGAAATCTATACCGACAAAAGAGTTGAGGACATTACCGATAAAAATGCCCATCCAGAATTTGCGAGCCTGTTTCCTTCCGCTTCAGTAATACCCCATTCGGTTTATTCAAATCAGCTAGAAGAGCTTTTCCACTCTTCACAATCATTCTTTTATGAGCTGCGTAAGCGATCATTTCCCGGCCTGACGCTCCATAAACATTTTGAGGTTTTTGAATTCGAGAAGGAGCACCCGGAATACTGTAATTGGATGATGAATTTTAATTCTTTAGAGGAATTTCATCCCCATAAAGTACCGCGCCGCTCCCTATCTCAAGATCTACATGGGTGGGCCTTTGACTGTATCTTTGCCGACTGGCCCCTTTATTTTTCGGCTTTAACTTCACTCTATAAAGAAACAGGAGGCAAAATTATTCAACGCAAGTTGCATACCCAAGATATAATGACTTTGCCGGTTGACATTATTGTCAATTGCAGTGGTACGGGCAGTCCTAACCTTTTTGATGATCCGGTTGAGAAGCAGCTGATATTGAAGGGACATTTACTTCACAAACCTGAAGCTCTGCTGATCACCAACACCAATGAAGAAATCATTTCCTACAACTATACCCCAAAAGCCTCTACTTATTCCGATTCTTCCGGCAATGCCTGCGATGTGTACTGTTATCCACGCAAAGATGGCTGGATTTTAGGCGGTAGCCGCGAACCAGGCTTTTTAGATAATAGTGAAAGTAAAACAGAGGATCCCCCTCAAAATACTCAAACGTATCAAATAGATGGCCTTGATATTCCTTCAGCGGTAATTGACCTAAATCTGGAGATTCTAAATACAACATTTAGCCAATCTCTGGAACAATCTGATGAGTTATCTGCTTTAATGGGATATCGTTATATCCGTACCAAAGAAAACGGGTTGCGTTTAGACCATGAAACAATTAATGGAAAAATTGTCTATCATAACTATGGTCACGGTGGAGCGGGTGTTACGCTCTCCTGGGGATGTGCGATGTATCTGGCAAATAAAATTGCATCCCAAAAGAGACCTCAAAAGCAATCAATTCTGTTAGAGAGATTGGATGAGATAAATGTCTGATAAAAAACATGACAATGATTCCGGTGGGAATATAATACTATGGATACCTATCCTATTGCACTACGATATTTAATTCGGCTTTTGCTGTTATTCGCTGTTATTGCCGTACTCATTATCGCCCGCCAGCTGTTGGTGCCTCTATTTTTGTCGATTTTGTTTGCCTATTTGCTCTTTCCCGCGGCAAATAAAATGGAAGAAAATAATATACCCCGAATAGCAACTAATCTGATTTTAATTATCGGCACCTTCGCATTATTTGGAGGCATTATTTACGGAGCATCGCTTATGGTAGTTACTTTAACCGCAGATTTGCCGGAAATAAAAGATCAAATAGATACCAATATTACTCGCTTTCGCTGGGCGCTGGGACGTACATTCGGGGTAACGGCCGAGCAGCTGGATAATATCGTTGAAAGCATCCGTGGATCGGGTGAATATATATCTCAACTGTTTACCGGCACGGCTAATACTCTTTTAACAGTTGGGCTGCTCCCTGTGTATACTTTTTTACTCCTTTTTTACCGCGATAAGTTCCGCAAGTTTGTATCGATGCTTATTTCTAACTATGAGGAAGGAACGGCCCAAAAAATTATTGATCAGGCTTCGGAAGTTGTTCCAAAATATCTTAAGGGACTATTTATCGTCTGTTTTATTCTTATAGGACTTAACAGCCTGGGATTTTATCTTATCGGCATCGAATATGCGCTACTGGTGGGATTGGTCGCAGCTATCTTTAACCTGATACCGTATCTGGGAACGGTTATTGGTTACGGTATCGCTTTCCTGTTCGTGTTAGCCACCCAGTCACCGATATTGGCACTGGGAGTCATTGGCCAATTTTTTGTTGTTCAATTTATTGAGAATAATATTCTCACGCCTAACATCACAGGTTCGTATGTACAAATGAATCCGCTGGTAATTATTCTTTCCCTCATTGCAGGTGGAATGATTTGGGGGCTTCCCGGCATGTTTATGGTGATCCCCTACTTGGCTATGTTCAAAATTGTTTGTGAAAATATAGAAAGCCTCAAACCGGTCGGTTATCTTCTAAGCACCAGGGGAGCCGAGGAACATTCCCTTACTTTTCAATCAATTACGGGCAGCTCAGGTGAAGAAATTACAGATAATAAAGAAAACTAGATTCCCTTTAAGTCAATTAATTATAGATCTGTTTTTCAGCGCATTGTGGGCAATCCAACCAGTTTTCAGTGGGCATGGAGGAAAGTGCATTGGGACTGCTTCCCTTTTCAAAAACAGGTCGATAGAGCACCTCTCCTTTTTCATGCGATTCGCCACAGGTGTGGCAACTAATTTCATCGTCCAACTCCTTGGGCGTGTAACCGGCAATCACCCAACCTTCATGTCCCGCATGAACAGCCAGACTCTCCAGTGCCGCACGTACGGTTTGTGATTTATTGCCCCCATAATACTTCTCAGAGAGTTCCCCCAAGAGCTTTACTGTTTCATTATCCAAAGTAAAATTCAGACGTTTCATAGAAGTAATGTATTATTTGTAAAATTTAATAGGCTGCATACCATGCCAGAAAGACAATCAGTCCTCCTAGAAAAGTGTAAAGTACGGCCCACTGTCGGTAACGATCCAGCTTATGGTGTTCATCGTGTGTTAAATCGGTCTCTTGGTGGATCTTTCCGCCCACTTCGCATTCTGGTAGAAAATCAATAGCTACATGGAAAAAGACTCCGGTTGCAAAACCAAAAATGAGTGCATTCACGATGTCATTTGCAGGAAGATTTAACAGGCTTACCGGCAATGCTGTAAGTCCGATTGCCGTTGCAGGTAATAATACCGACAGGGCTGATTTACCCCGTTTAGTAAGGCGCCGGGAAGCCGCATATCCGGCCGGGCCTTTATGGGAGACAATAGCTATTCCCAGCAGTACACTGAGTTCTGGCATAGCTGCATAAACCATCCCAATAATCAGTCCTGCAGATAGTGCGTGGGAGGTAAGCTCAAGTACCACCGGATCAATTGAAGTCTTGGTATGCGTCAATCCATGATTGAGTGTATGAATAGCAAAACCGGCTATAATACCAGTAGCGATTCCCAAACCGCCATAAACAGGATGGTGATTAATAGCCGTAGGCACCAAAAATATAGCGGCACTGGTTATCATCGCCCCACTTGATAATCCATACCCAGCAATAAGATGATTAAGTTTATTTTGACTGGCAGATTTTATCCCTAAAGGTATTGCCAGGGCCATCGCTGCGAAAGCGATCCAGGATATCCCGATGATTTTCCAGTTTGCATCCAGAATGGCTATAAAAGTAAATACACAGAAAATAAAAAGGGTACTATAAACAATAGATTTATCTGACATAATCTATTTATGTTGGAAGTAGATTAGAATTAAAAGTCTTCAGTAGTAGAACAGGATCGGGCGGAGTGATTTTTATAGTTTAGCCAATGCCCACGTACCAGTAATGCACTTCCTACTATTGTGATAAATGATTCCCACCAAAGCCCTATAAAATCATGTAGTAACCAAGAAAAAGCAATGACACCAAACCCCAAATAAAGCAAGTAAGGAACACTTTTGGGAATATTTGACTTGCGAATTGCATAATAAATGGTTGGGATAATCAATAAGAGCAACACAGGATGAGTCCAATAATGTGCTGTCTCTGCAGCGGGCCAAAGGGGTAACAAAGCTACAAAAACCGGTACCAACAGGCAATGAACGGCACATAACCCCGACAACCCAATCCCTATTTTATCCCAAAAAGACTTTGTAAACAAAAGAAAATGTATGTTGTAATTTAAGTGTGTACTATAATACACACTTAAATATTGAAGGGCAAGGTTTTTAATAAAAAAAGCCATCACTGTTAAATGATGGCTTTTCCTTCTATACT
Organism: Fodinibius sp.; assembly: GCA_041642075.1. GTDB lineage: Bacteria > Bacteroidota > Rhodothermia > Balneolales > Balneolaceae > Fodinibius. Next base: position 4,055 of record JBEPXF010000120.1, on the reverse strand, counting down.
GGTTTAATTATTTAAAATAATCTTATAGATCATTGATAATCGCTTTTACCTCATCTTTGGTTTTACCCAGCTTTTGCTGAATATTTCCAATCAACTGATCCTCTTTACCTTCTTCGTAAGTCAGATCATCATCTGTTAATTCTGCATACTCTTCCTTAAGCTTTCCTTTCAGCTTGTTCCAGTTTCCCTCAATTCTTAGTTCATCCATACTATTATTTGATAAGTTTTTGATTAATATTGCCATGCTACTTCTTCCACTTATTAGCTATAGCCCCTCCCCCACTTTCTAATAATGACGTTTATAATTCGATGTTCGAATAGTAAATAAATGTATAGGCTAAAAGTTCCTCAAAGCCTCTATCAATTCACTTTTATTCATTGTTGAATAACCCTCAATCTCCAGGTCTTTTGCTCTTTCATAGAGCTCATCTTTGGTCCATTCATCATAGGAAGTAAGTTTCTTAGCCTTATCGATGATATCATCTCCTTTTTTCTTCAGCTCTTGACTAAGTTCGTTTACTTCTCCCTTTCCAGCTTCAACTTTCTTATTAAGAGCTTCCCGAAGTTCCTCAATCTCATCTTTTACTTCCTTAAGGTATTCGGCTCTTTTTTCATTAATTTTTTTTCGCGTTTCCTCTCCTTTTTCAGGTGCAAATAGCAAACCTATTATTACACCGCTGGCTACTCCAGTTAAAGTGGCTAAAATAACTTTTTCTTTATTTCCTGTTCCCATAATATTATGAATTTAATTTAAAGGTGTTATCTATTAGTGTGAACACTTTATACAACCAAAATAATTTCATTAGTTTGAATTATTTATCCAATAAATCGCGGATCATATCAGCAACTTCAGCTTTAGATTTTCCCAACTTTTGTTGTAGTTCACCAATAAGTTTTTCTTCTTTTCCTTCCTTATAAGCAAGATCCCTTTCCGTTAGAGCGGGATAATCTTCTATAAGTTTAGCCTTTATCTTTTGCCAATTACCTCTTGTTATTAAACCACTCATAATAAGTTATGATTAGGAATTAAAATTCAGCTAAAGTCTCATATACTTTATCTCATTAATTAAAAGAAGGTTTTTTCTTATAGGTCTTAAAGGCTTAAAAAGTTTCGGAGAATCCATTAAAAAATATTATCCCCCTCTAAATTATGCGGAGTATGTCTTTCCAAGGAATCACCCAAAATATCTTGTATATAAAGCCTTTTAACAATCACCATAGCACAACCTATGATTGGCATGGCAAGCAATACGCCTAAGAATCCAACCAAATAATAGAGTAAAAATTGTATAGTAATGATTAAAACCGGAGGAACTGAAATAGCTTTGCGATGAATCATTGGAGTAATAAAATATCCTTCAATTCCTTGAAGGATGACATAAAATATTCCAACATAAATAGCCGTTTCAACACTAACTGTTAAAGAAATTAATAATATAGGCACCGAAGCAATAATAGGTCCCAAATTAGGTATAAACGTCATAAAAGCTGTTAATACACCTAATAATATTGCATAGGGAATTCCCAACAGCCATAGGCCTAATGTTGCTAAGGTTCCCAGAATAATCATTGAACACACTTGGCCCACCATCCACCATTGAATCGTAATGGCAATTTCATTCATAATTTCCACAACTTGTTTCCGTCTATTTATGGGAAATAAGCGAACAAGCCCTTCGGTGTATAACTTTGGTTCAGCTGCAATATAAATAGCTATTACAAAAACCAGTATAAACCCTGCTATAATAGCAACTGTTGTTGATAAATAGCCTAAAATACTCTTGGTTATGTCATTGTTTTCATCAGCCTGATCACTTTCTGATTCAAAAAAATCACGGATATTTGGATTCTCCCGGGCCAATTCACGCCCCCAGCCAAATTGGGAGATTTCCTGTTTTGTCATTTCCCAGGTTTCAGGCAACTGCTCATAAAACATGTCTGCCTGATCAGCGATATGAGGAGCCAACAGATATGAGGTCCCAATGACAGCAGAAAGAAAGGTCAGAACTACAATTACTAAAGAAAAACTATGACTTATATGAAAAGTTTGATGAATAAAATCTCGAGCTGACCGAAAGATAGTTCCAAGTAAAACTCCTGCAAAAATCACTAACAAGGTATCAATAGCCCGTCCTATAAACATGACCAAGAGGATAACAGCAAGTGCAATGAGTACGAATATCAGTACTTTTTTTAGAAAAGAATACGCAGAATTAGAATTATTCTTATTACTCATCAGTCATTCACTTGATTTTGATAGCCATATGCATCCAGATTTGCTCCTGCTCTTTGTACTAATTGCCAGCAATTGACTATGTCGTTCTATTAAGTCTTATTTTATATTATTCTTACTTTTGAATGTTTCAAGTTTTATTCTTCTCTCCAATATGACTCCCAGCCCGGACTCCCTGCAGCAACTCATTATCGATTTCATGATTAGGGTCTTCATGGTGCAAGACTGAAATATCACCTGTGGCCTCCATTATGACAGCTTTTACCTGGCTTAACTGAGTGGCATTAGCCTCTCGTAATTTAGCGCGGAGATCGGCATGGGTAACTTTAGCTTTTTTTAAGTTATCTTCTAAAATTTTTGGCCCCTTCATAAGAAGTAATGGCTCATTATTAACCAACTTACTCATTATTGAAGTACTCCCTCTCAAGCTTGCAACCGTAATTTGTAAAATATATAAAGAAGCAAGAGCAGCTATAGCTAAATATAAAGGCGGGTCTTTAGCTAAAATAGTACTGGCAATAACCGATCCTATTGCTACAGTTATCGCAAAATCAAAACTAGACATTTTAGAGAATGAACGTAATCCAGCTATCCTTGTAAATAGTATAAGCGAGATATAAATTCCTAGAGTTGATAGTGCAGCCATCAATACTGCTGACCACGTTGTGTTAATCCAGCTGTAATCCATAACAGGTATAATCTAAAGGTTAATTTCTATAACAAATTATAAATGAGCAGACCAAATGTACCAGCAGAAAACAAAAAAGCGAGCAAGGCCATCAGTCCGTCACGGGTGATTAATGCTAATCCAAAGGCAGTAAGCGCGATACCTGCTATAGTAGCACTAAATGGAATCACTTCCATTATAGGCATCATAGCCGCTATAGTAATACATACAACAGCAATCGCATAGATCGCAGCACCGTGTATGAAAATGGTAATGCGGGGACGTAACCACCGATCCAGAAATCGGGCCGGAGACCGGCTCCATTTTAGTCCCTTTTTAATATTATCTTTATGAACAGATTGCTCAAGCAGCCATTGTGGAAGCCAAAAATGATCATACTGAAACAGCAATTGCCCTCCAATCAGCAATACAAATATACCCATAACTGTTGGTACCCCCGGAATATCACCTATAATAGGGGCAATAGTAACTAAGCCTGCAATCAATAAAAGAGGTCCGAATGAGCGGCGGCCAATCTTATCTAGTATTTCATCCAATGAAACTTCCTCTTCCTTTTTGTTTGCGGCCTCCTCAATTTGATTCAGGAGCTGAGTTAAATTTGTAGGTTCTTCACCCATATCTTTTACACCAGTTATTGAAGCCACTGAATATGTTTTTTAATATAAAAAAGGCTCCGACAAGCAGTCGGAGCCTTTCCAGTTTTAATTCTCAAACTAAATTTAGCTAGCCTTCTTTTGAGCTTTAAAGCGATTAATAACTCCGCCATGGAGCACCGCTTCTTTTTGCCGTTCACTAAAGGTGTGTTTTACGGTGTATTTATTGCCTTTTGTCTTATTATGAACGACAACTTCATTACCATTTTTAATAGCACTTCTGATGTCATTCACGGTTAAAACATCTCCCTGATCAATATCCTCATAGTCCGCATCATGTTCAAATTCAAGCGGTGGAATACCAAAATTGATCAGGTTTTGCCAGCCAATACGGGCGTAACTCTTCGCAACGACAGCCCGCTGACCTAAATAGCGCGGAGCGATAGCCGCATGTTCACGACTGGACCCCTGGGCATAATTTTCACCGGCAATCACAACGTGTCCGCCGTGTTCCTCTTTAGCTTCCATCGCCCGATCATGG
>JBEPXF010000119.1:0-9257 GCA_041642075.1 Fodinibius sp. | reverse complement strand
CCATAAGTCGTTGTCAGGCATATATTTAATACAATTGCCCGAGTGGCGGAATTGGTAGACGCGTTGGACTTAAAATCCAATTGGTATCTAAATACCAGTGCCGGTTCGAGTCCGGCCTCGGGTACTTAAAAATTGCCCTAAGTAGTTAATATAAAACTACTTAGGGGTTATTTATTTATGATTGGTACAATATAGATAAAACATTCAGCTTAATCAGCTCCTCGTAGCCCACATCTTATCCTGGTATGGGCTTTTTTCGCTATCCTGTTAATAAGATAAGTGATAAAGGACAAAGCCTGGCCTCTCTCTAACCAGTTTTTGTCATTGACCGACCGTTATCATGCTCTGTGTTGGTTCGCTTATCAAAGTCCTCGATCATGTACCTGAGACGGAGATTCAACTCTGATATGGTATCCTCGTCTTTGTTGATATATGATTTTATCTGGTTCTTTTCTGTATCCTTCATAATTTAAATCCCTCTAATATTGATTTCTTATCGCCAAACTCTATTACAATAGTAGGACGAGAGAATACGGGAAAAGTAACGTTAGAACTCTTTAATAATAAGATAGCATAAAAAAGCCCCGCACCTTTCACAATGCAAGGCCTCATATTATATGAGTGAAAAATACTCGCATAAGTAACTACCTTTTAGCAATCATTCCTTACAAAAAAAGTTCATTTTTTTTATAGAATCGTACTGTAGGAGGCGTGAAAGGTTTTTTTATCGAAGTTTTTCTTCCGGAGCGAAAAGTGAACGCTTATCAGGAAAAAAGTTGTTTGAGTTGCCGGACCGCACGTTGGGCGCTTTCTACAGCGCCATCCATATATCCGGGGAATTCTGTTGCCGTTTCTGAACCTGATATTAACAGTTGTTCATCAAGAAAGGGATTTTGGAATATTGAATGCCCGTTGTATTGATGGGGTACAACGGGCTGGTTATAATTCCTATAGGTAAATGGCTCTTTTTCCCAGACCAATTCCCGGTAGGAAAGATAGTTGTCAGCCTTACTACCATAAAAACGCCGAAGCTGTTCAATGACCAACTGTTTTCGTCGCTCGCAGGAAACCGAATGATAGGCATCATTCATAAACCCCTTTAGAGCGTAATAGTTGTTACTGGAGTGATCGTACATTTCATTGACAGGTCCTACATTACTGAAGATCGTCCCGCTCGAACCTGGATTTCGCCAAAAAGGCTCTTCGAAAGTGAGAGCAACCTTGATGGATTCTGCCATCCAGGTGTGTGTTTGTAAAGCAATATCGGTAAGCTCATCAGGCAGGGAAGGAGAAAAATCAATATATTCGACCAGTAATTTAGGTGGCAGTGTACTGATTACATAATCAGCCTTAAAAAGATCGCTTTCCGTTTGGACTTCCAGCCTGGCATCCTTTTTGCGAATGTCTTTTACCTCCTGATCTAAATACATTTGGCTTTGATCAAGATGGTCTGCTAATACTTGGATTACATTGTCTGTCCCCCCCTCTATACGGTAGCTCGGTTCTTCATTGGGAGGCAAGTCCACAAGCTGGGGTGGCGAAACCGACATGGGCTCGTAGTACCCTTTGTCCCCCATATATTGTTCATAAATATCGATATCTAAATCATCAAGTAATTCCAGCAAATGGTGATGCTTCTTACCCAGCCATGTGGCGCCCAACTCTATCGGAGGATCATCATCGGATCTCAACGTATATATGCGTCCGCCCAACCGGTTACGGGCCTCAAGAATTTGGGGCGTCATTCCTTCTTCTCGGAGTAAATAAGCGATGAGCAGACCGGAAAATCCGCCACCAATAATGACAATATCAGGTATTTGCATAAGGGTACTTCATAATTAGCACAAAAAGAGACGGAAGATAAATATTTGGATGTAGTGTCCCAAGCCATGATTCTTCATCTCCATAAACAGATTTATATTTATCGAGATATAACTTCATACATTTTGTAGTGATGGCCAAATCCTTAAAAAGGAAAAAGACTATCTGCCGGCTGACGTTATCACCCGTATCCCAAGATACTTCATTTATATAAATCCCCTTCCTGCACCCATGTCTTTGCAGGATAAGCGCCTGTAACTGGCTTTTTAGCTCTCCGTTCATTATTTAACAAATTAAGATTATTCAGTTCACACATTAAGCACAGCCTGCATAGCTAATCTACTTTGATGCAGTAGGCTCGTAAGTCCGTTAGACTAATTATGTCACAAAAATATTTAGCATTTGATATTGAAACCGCCAAAATACTGCCTGAGAATGTCAGTGACTTGAATAGTCACAGGCCTCTGGGAATCACCTGTTCCGCACTTTGGTGCACCGATGAAAGTGAGCCGGAAGTATTTTATTCAACAACTGCCGACGGTTCTCCCGCTCCACAGATGTCAAAACAAGATTTAACTTCCCTTATTCACTATCTTGAGAAAAAAGTTGATTCCGGTTATACCATAATTACGCACAATGGACTAGGATTCGACTTTGATATTCTGGCTGAAGAATCCGGCCAATTCTCAGCCTGCCGCAATCTTGCTCTTCAACACGTAGATATGATGTTTCACTTTTTTTGTGGCAAGGGCTTTCCTATATCACTGAACGCTGCTGCAAAAGCCATTAATCTCAGCAAGCCGACGGATGTTGATGGAGCTGTGGCACCGACGCTCTGGAAAGAAAAAGAATATCAGACCGTTCTTGATTATGTAGCTCAGGATTGTCGATTGACACTGGATATTGCAGAAACAAGTGAACAAAACAACCGCATAAGCTGGATAACCCAAAGAGGCAAACGCTCATATTTTGAGCTGCCTTCTGGATGGTTGACAGTTGAACAAGCTTCCGAATTGCCTTTGCCCGATACCTCCTGGATGGATAATCCCTGGCTCAGATCCAAATTTACAAAATGGCTTGAGTAAATATGCTCAAGAGCACTCTGGAGATAACCGCCCCACCATAAAATGTTGAAACAAATAGATCGCAACAAAAAAAGGACCTCACCCCTTCTACCGGATAAGGCCCTATATCATTAAAGATGATATATCAAAAAATAGAGATATATCATTTATAAAATCGTAAAACTGAACGAATCTTCCAACCTGTGAAACGAAAAATATGGGTTTATTATTCCTTTCAATAAGAAAATACCCTTATCCTTCCCTTCCCGTATTAATCTCTTGAATTTTAAGAGATACTCATAAAACAAAGAAAAGGCCAGCCGATCAAAGCTGACCTTTACCTATTCATTGTTCCAAACCATCTAACATATGACAATAAGTAAGTACGTTTCAGGGGCCAATCCTTACAAGCTTTTTTATTTTTTTTAAAAGATAGCTTCTCAGGTATTCCAGGCATCTTAACTTTCTGTTAAATTAGTATAAGGCCGATGTCGGTAATACTTGGGATGAGAATCCAAGCGAACATGCAGCCAGGCTACACCACCCCCGGCAGTATTGAGCCAAAGGGGTTGATCCGAAATCCGGCTTTGGGTCACCCGCCCCACCATTTGCCACAGTTGGTGTTGCTGTTGCATCGGAGCATTCTCTGCAAACACCCCGATATGCGAATAGTTCAGATTATCTGCAGGTGGTTCCGGGGCTATCAGCCGGGCATCTCCACCTAGATTATCAAAGACAGTGATATCAGTACTTGAGCCAAAGTACGGTCTGAAGGGTCCCGGATCGGGTGGCAAATCAATACCGGGACTGTCATGAACAACAAACTCAAAAGGCTGATCTGTGGTACCGGTTGTTACGGGCGGCGTTTCCCATTGATAGGCGTGGAAAGGAATATCGGATAACAGACCTATAAAAAAGGATCGAAACCGTTCATCCTGTTGCAGGAGTGTTATAAAATCGGAATAACTGAATCGCTGGTCCTGATTGTACAGCAGATATTTGAAGGTCTTGTCTTCGTTAATATTTGTCTTCTCAAACTTATACATTGCGTTTAATTTAGATTTTGCTACTCCTCTTTATTGACTCGCTATTTGTCCTGGACTGCTAACAATAATCTGGGGCGTCCCTTCATGGCTTTCGATCCTTCCGGTGACACAAACTATCTGTCCTTCATATTGTTGTTCAGGCGGATTGGTCCACTTAGCCCGATCATCGCCCCAGATAACAGCCGTAAAAGTTTGATTCGGATAGGATCGCCCTAAGTTGATGAAAGTGGGTTCACCGCCCACCTGCTTCAGATAATTGACAGAAGCCACTTTTCCACAAACCTCAGCTGGCGTGCCAATGTGATCCCCTGCCTCGGCTGCCGTAATTCGAACTTCCGGTTCAGGAGGCGACGATTCCGGCTGATAGATCCTTGAAAGAACCAACCCGGCAATCATTATTACTATCAGAACTGGAAAGATATATTTAAGGTTATTGCGAATGTTTCTCATAGTATTAACCGGAGACTAACCAAGTATCAATCAGGAGCTATTTTTACTTACCCTCATTCTAAGCACTGGAAGGGAAAGAGCAAAATGTCTACTCCATAAAAGCCAACCGCACCAAATAATCATCCAGTTTTCCCTGTGGAATCAGCTTCTCCTTAAGTTCCAGTTTTTCGCGGATTTCATAATTGCGCCGGGAAGCACTATGAAAAAACCGGCGAAGAGCTTCCATATCCTTCAGTATAAGCTTGCCGATAAATTTTTCCAGGCGATTGTGTTGGATATGTTGATCTATAACGGCATCCAGAAGCTCATCGGTAATACCCTGAAGATAATCCCGCAACAGCAACTGCTTTTCGCGGCTCAGTTCTAACTGAAAATACAAGGGGGTGAATTTCTGGCTTAGCTGTCCGGGCAGATCAAAAGGAGTATCAAGACGATGCGTTGTGATATAGAGCTGTCGCAGCAGGGCTCCCACAGCCCGACGAACCCGCCCGTGACCTTTAAAAGCTCCATAAGTGTACTCTGTATCTACTTTCGGGAGCTGCATACTTAGTTGAAACATCACGAATTTATCCTCGGGCACAGCGGAAACATAATAGTAGGTTTCCGGGGCTTTCTTGGCCCGGTTAAACGGCGGTCGGTGAGTACGTATCAGCTTGTTTTCCCGAAGTAATGCCTTTTCTTCCGTCGGCAGCTGTTCTAACGCTATACGCCGTACCATCTGCACGAGCTTTCGAACTTTACGAGAACTGTTTTTATTATTTACCCTCCTATAAGTAAACAGTCGGCTGCGTAGGTTTTTAGCTTTGCCTACATACAGCAGGGATTCTTTACAGCCGTACATTTTGTATACGCCGGGAGTTTTGGGGAGTCCATCAAAAAAGCTTTTCCCGAGTCGCTCTTCCAGCGGATTTTGTATTTCAAAAAAAGGGTCAGTTTTCATAATGGTCACAATGTGATTTCGCTCAACCATACAAAGTTCAACTGACACCCTATTGTCATCGTTTTTAAAAATTTCTGAAAAAAACAGGAATTTATATTTGATATGGTCATCTTCCACTTATCACTGCTCACATGATACAAATACGAAGTAGATCAGGCAGAAAAACCAAGACAAAGGCTTTTACCGTTTTATATTATCATTTTTGCTTCCTTCCGCTTATAATAGCATTTTCAATCTAACGCAATAAAAAGGGATTCCCGTGCATGGTTATCTGTTGATAGGACTGCTGGTTGCAGCCATCGTCTTCATTGTATACACTACCGCCAAGGTTAAACTGCATCCTTTCCTGGCGTTATTGTTCGCCTGCTTCGGGGTAGGACTTCTTTCCGGGCTTCCCGCTTCCGATACCGTAGAAGCTATTACTGAAGGATTTGGCAGCACTCTTGGATCTATCGGTATTGTCATTGCAGCGGGTACAATAATAGGGTCGCTGCTGGAAAAAAGCGGTGGCACTATCGTGATAGCAAATCTTATTATCGGGTGGCTCGGGAAAGCACGATCAGCACTGGCCATGAGTATTACCGGGGCCATCGTCTCCATCCCGGTATACTGTGATTCCGGATTTGTTATCTTGTCCTCTTTAAACCGCTCGCTGGCCTCCAAAACGAAACAATCCCTTGCCCTGTATGCCGTTGCGCTGAGTATGGGACTCTACGCCACCCATGTGTTTGTTCCTCCTACTCCCGGGCCCATTGCCGCAGCGGGAACCCTCAATGCCGACATTGGCTCAGTTATCCTGTTAGGCATCACCGTAACCATTCCGGTCATTATTGTGACTTACCTGTTTGCTGTAAAGATGGGAAACCGTATTTATATTGACCCCGATGTCATGCCTACGGCGGAAAAAGAAAATATAAATAAATCCAGAGAAACTGCTGATGTGGCTAATCTGCCGGGTACTACGGCTTCGCTGCTGCCCATCCTCATCCCCATGCTCCTGATTGCCCTTGGCTCTATCGCATCACTACCGGCCGAACCTTTTGGAGAGGGCTGGGTAAATGCAGCTATTCTCTTTCTGGGAGATCCCAATACGGCACTTATCATTGGAGTGCTTCTGGCTTTTGGAACCGTCCCCAAACGGGGACCTGAGGTCTACGGCGACTGGGTCGGAAAAGGCCTCAAAAGCGCGGGGGTTATCATTCTGATTACGGGGGCCGGAGGAGCTTTCGGAAATGTGTTGCGGGCCACTGATATCGGCAGCTTTTTAGGGGAAAGCCTGGCGGCCTGGAACCTGGGTATATTGCTCCCCTTTATTATCGCCGCGGCTCTCAAAACAGCACAAGGTTCTTCTACGGTGTCCATTATTACTACGGCTTCTATCCTTGTTCCCATGCTTCCCGCTATCGGACTGGCAGAGGGACTGGCCCCGGCCCTCGTTACCCTCGCTATTGGTGCGGGAGCGATGACGGTTTCACATGCCAACGACAGTTATTTCTGGGTGGTTAGTCAGTTTTCCGGAATGGATGTCAGTCAGGCATACCGGCTTCAGACGCTGGGTTCGGCCGTAGCTGGTGTAACGGGTATTACAGTTGTATTTATCCTAAGTCTTTTCCTGCTCTGATCTTATTTTCCCTGTGATCTTTCACCTATCCTTCTAATTTAAATAATTCGGTCCTCATCACTTAAGTCCGGCACACTGCCCCGATAGCCAAACAACCACTTGATCAACTTAACCATCCAGGTGGATTGGCTCTGAACATACCACTGGTCGGCTGCCCGACGGACTCCAAGGCCGTAGGTAGGATATGGATAAATAGTATCTGCCATATTCCTGAGCGTAACCCCATTGCGCATGGCTAGGGCATATTCTCCAATCAGGTCACCGGCCTGCTTCCCGTAAATCGTAGCCCCCAACATTTTCCCGGTCATCTTTTTTGCAAAAATCTTTATCAGTCCCTCTGTGGCCCCGTCAGTAATAGCCCGGTCTATTTTATTATAGGGGAACCGGTATGTCTTGAAGGAGGTCCCGTTCTCCTGCAATTCTTTTTCTGTCGCCCCTACATGCGCCAGTTCGGGATCGGTAAAGATACTCCATGGCACATGATCCTCATCAATTTTCTTCGGTATTTTAAGCAGTGCATTCGTCACCGCAACTTTAGCCATATGCTCCGACATGTGGGTGAACTGATATCGCCCCGTCACATCACCTACTGCATAGACATGCTTTATATTCGTCCGACACCGGTCGTCAACGGTAATACCGTTCTTTTGATGATTAATCCCCGCATTTTCTAATTGCAAACTTTCATAGTTGGCACTGCGTCCGGCAGCAACAAATACTTCACTCCCCTCCCAAACTGAAGGCTTTCCGTTAGTTGCTGTCTCAATTTTAACATTTCCAACCGAAGTTTCAGATAGTCTGTCTACCCCCGCAGAAAGCTTAAAAACAATGCCTTCATCTCCTAAATACTTTTGGAGCATTCCGGCCAATTCCTCATCGTCATTGGAGAGGATACGCGGAAGCATATCAAAGACCGTAACCTGTGTGCCCAGACGTTGAAATGCCTGTGCCATCTCAATGCCAATAGGTCCTGCCCCAATAATTCCCAGGCTTTCCGGCTGTTCCTCGAGTTCAAAAATGGTTTCATTGGTGTGGTACGATATATCATCAAGCCCCGTAATGGGAGGAACCATCGGTTTGCTCCCGGTTGCAATAATAATATAGCGCGCTGATACTTCCTGCTCTCCTTTTTCGGTTTCGATAATCACGGAATGCCTATCCACGAAAGAAGCGTGTCCGAACTTAACTTCCACCCCCATATCCCGGTATATTTCGGGATCGTCTGCCTCTTCATAAACCTCTTGGCGGGTGTTGCTGACATGTTCCATTACGGTTGCAAAGTCAAGCTCCCCGTCTGAGTGAAATCCATACTTTTCCGCTTCTGATAGTGTTTGGGATACTTTTGAAGCATGCAGCAATGTCTTACTGGGAATACAGCCGTGCCAAGTACAATCTCCTCCCAGCCTATCTGCTTCAATCATTAATGTCTTAGCTCCAAAATTTGCTCCCATACCGGCAGAAGTGAGTCCCGCCGCACCGCCGCCAATGACCAGTAAATCGTAGTCATGCTTCATAGATTCCTGTTTTTTCGCTTTTTATTAACTTTTTGATAAGTAGCATAAATTCCATATCCAACCAATAGAACTACAACTATATAAACCCAAAAAGGTATGTTTTCCCCGGCAACTAATAAATACAGGTACGCTGAAGAGAGCCAAAACCCTGTTGAAAGTAGCGGTAAATTTATCGGTTTATCTTGTTTAATATTTTTCACAATCCATCCTACTGAAGCCATAAAAAAAGGTATGGCCCCGACATAAATGGTTGCAAATATATAGGGATTTACACTATAACTAGCGGATAATCCCATCAACCATTCGTGTATTTCGCTTAATATCATAATTGGTATAAAATCCTAAATTCTTAACTGTTCATCTCCTTAACTTTCAGGTTACAGTGACAATATGCGAACAAATTTTATCCCGATGAAACATCTTTTACTGATGATGTATCATATCAATAAGTTCTTACCTCTTTAATATCACTTTCCCTGTCAGCTGGAAAGCAGAAGAAGCATCTTGTAACTTACACCCTTATTTATCTCTAAAGTAAAATTATCTTAGTGGGAAGATAAAAAACGTAAGAAAATTGTATTCGTTCTCATCTAATAAATTTAGGGTAATTAATTTCGAATTTCCTCAATCAATTGGCATAATCCTTCATAGTTGTTTATTTACTTATGCCATTCGAAAACATTTGAAATGACCCAGAACTTAAATCTACTTTAATAATGAAAGATTCTTACTATAACCCTGAAGACCTGAAAAAGTTTGAAGATGTCAGTGAATTTGGTCCTGAACTCGCTGAAAAATTTT
>JBEPXF010000118.1:0-9379 GCA_041642075.1 Fodinibius sp. | reverse complement strand
ACCGTGAAAGTTCTGAGTAATAGCTCCCTGCGCGGAAAAATAGCAGAGAGCAAATCAGAAACAAGAACCTATACAATTGAGCAAGATTGGCAGGCCCCAGATGATTTTATAAAAGGATTTGATCTTCAGCTGTTAAGCGAATCCCAAAGTCAGGCAAAGGTGACGGCCTATGACAGCTCTGATTCCACAATCACACTTGATCGTCCCATTTCACTAAATGAAGAGGTTGTTTCTTTTGAGGTACTGTCCGATGAGGAGGCTCCGGTTTTAGCTATGCGACTGGTTACAAAGACCACTCCTCAAGAAGAACTGCCACCCATTGATCTTCGGCTAGCCACAACCAAGGCGACCAACGCTTTGCTGGAAGAGAAGGGCATTCCTACGGCATTATTCGTTACTGAAGGATTTAAAGATTTGCTGAATATTGGGACACAGGAGCGACCGGACCTGTTTGCTTTGGAGATCGAAAAGAGGAGACCGATTTATGAAAAAGTAATCGAGGTAAAGGAACGTCTGGATGCTGATGGAAATGTGTTGAAGAAGCTGGATCTGTCATCGCTTGAAACAAATGTTGAAAAACTATTAAATGCGGGAATACGATCGGCTGCCGTCGCGTTAATGCATAGCTACAAAAACAGAGAACATGAACAGCAGCTAAAGGAATGGCTTCTGGACAAAGGGTTCGATCATGTTTCGGTTTCATCGGCACTCAGTCCCTTTATCCGGATTATTCCACGAACAGAAACAACCCTTGTTAATGCCTATCTGGCCCCATTGGTTCAGGATTATCTCGATGAAGTACAGGCCGTTATCCCGGAGAAAAAAATGCGTGTGATGACAAGCGCCGGGGGGCTTACGTTGAAAGAAGATTATTCCCCCAAAGATAGCCTGCTCAGCGGTCCCGCAGGTGGAGTGGTAGGTGCTGCTGCCGTTGGAACAGAGGCTGGAATGGATAAGGTGATTTCGTTGGATATGGGAGGTACAAGTACCGATGTTGCCCGGTACGATTCCGACTTTGAGTATAAATTTGAACATCAGGTCGGAAATGCGCATCTGATTGCACCCACACTCAATATAGAAACAGTAGCAGCAGGGGGAGGTTCAATCTGCTATTTTGATGGGCATAAACTTTGTGTAGGACCGGAAAGCGCGGGCGCCTCACCTGGTCCTGCATGTTACGGGGCCGGAGGACCGCTTACCATTACCGATGTAATTCTGTTGTTGGGTCGATTGGATCCCCGTAATTTCCATATCCCGGTTGATCGGGAGGCTGCTGAAAAACGATTAGAAGAACTGAAAAAAGAGATAAAAGATACCCGGCAGAAAGCGCCTTCGACTGAAGAAATATTATCTGGTTTTTTGAAGATTGCCAATGAACGCATGGCCAATGCAATCAGGAAAATTTCGGTCCGTAAAGGATATGATGCCCGTGAATATGGGATGGTAGCCTTTGGTGGGGCCGGGGCTCAGCATGCATGTGCCATTGCCCGCCGTCTGGATATTGATACGGTTTTGGTGCCTCGTCAGGCAGGTTTGCTTAGCGCCTATGGAATAGGCAACGCGAGAATTGAAGAATTCGTAGAAAAACAACTATTACAATCTCTTGATAGCATTGAGAAAGATTTGGATGAAGTTTTTAGCGACTTAGCTCGGCGGGCCCGGAAAAAATTGGAGAAGGAGGGAATAGAAAGCAATCGGATTATAGTGCGACGGAAAATGCTATCTATGCGTTTAGAAGGGCAGGAATCCTCACTGGAGATTGAGTATGACCAGGAAACCGATCCCCGAAAAGCATTTAAAACAGCTTACCGGGAACAGTATGGCCATTGGATTTCAGGTCGTTCTATTGATGTTGAAAGTTTACGCGTAGTAGTTTCTATGCGGCTGGATGTTAATGATCATCAAACGGTTGAAACCGGGGAAGGGAGTCCGGAACCGCAATTTAGCAAATCTATTTGGTTTGATGATTCAGAACGAGATAGTCCCGTTTATCTGCGGGAGGATCTGGTGCCGGGGCATATTATTACGGGGCCTGCACTTATATTAGACCCTCATAGCACCATAGTCTTAGAGCCGGACTGGAATCTTACAGTAACTGGCAAAGAAACTTTAAAACTTCAAAAACAAAATCGAGAAGCTACCACTATAGTTCGACCGGAATCGGAAGTTGTGAACTTAGAATTATTTACAAATCGTTTTAGCTCCATTGCGGAAGAAATGGGAGAGATGTTGCAGCGTACGGCCCTGTCGGTCAATGTAAAGGATCGGCTTGATTTTTCCTGCGCTCTATTAAATGCAGAAGGGGAGCTTGTTGTCAATGCGCCACACATTCCGGTACATTTGGGAGCATTGGGAGTATGTTTGAGGAAGCTAAAGAAACATATTGCTATGGATCCGGGAGATGTCATCATAACCAATCATCCGGCCTATGGAGGGTCGCATCTACCGGATGTTACGGTTGTCACTCCAGTTTATACCGATGAGAATCAACTTGTGGGCTATGCGGCAAGTCGGGCCCATCATGCCGAGATCGGTGGAACATCTCCGGGTTCAATGCCTCCAACGGCTACGAGTCTTGCTGAGGAAGGAGTGGTTATTCCGCCAATGTATGTGATAAAAGATGGCACAGAGCAATGGAATGAAATAAAAAAACTTTTCCTGGAGGCCGAATATCCGACCAGAAGTGTGGACGAAAATATAGCAGACCTGCAAGCGGCTATAGCTGCTAATCAGCGGGGAAGCAATAATTTAAAAAATTTATGCGGAAAGTACGGTTTTGAAAAAGTGAAATACTATATGAATGCTCTTACTGATCATGCTGAAGAGAAGATGCGGGAGACGATTAAGGATATTCCTTTGGGCGACTATGTTGGTGAAGAGTATCTGGATGACGGAACGCCCTTAAAAGTATCACTTCAGGTGAAAGAGGAAGAGCTGAATATTGATTTTGCCGGAACAGGAGCTGTTCATCCCCGCAACCTCAATGCAACACCGGCGATTGTTAACAGCGTGGTAATGTATGTGTTGCGACTGTTAATTGATGAACCTATTCCCTTAAATGAAGGCATTCTTAAACCCATAGATATGAACCTTCCCACTTGTTTGCTTAATCCCGATTTTGATGATGATCCAAGTCAATGTCCTGCAGTAGTGGGTGGAAATGTGGAAGTTAGTCAGCGGTTGGTAGATACTCTGCTAAAACCATTTGAAAAAGTAGCCTGCAGTCAGGGGACAATGAATAATGTGCTTTTCGGAAATGATAATTTTGGATATTACGAAACCGTGGGTGGTGGAACGGGGGCGGGACCCGATTTTAATGGTGCGGATGCGGTGCACCACCACATGACCAATACGCGGGGGACCGATCCCGAAATTCTGGAACACCGCTATCCTGTTCGCCTGGAGAGGTATGCCATTCGCAAAGATTCAGGAGGAGAGGGAAAGTACAGAGGTGGGGAAGGGATTCATCGGGAGTTGTTATTCCTGGAGCCGGTTGAGCTTACCGTTTTAACACAGCACCGGAAAGAGAAACCCTATGGATTACAGGGAGGAGAATCCGCTAAAACCGGGGAACAATGGATTATTCGGAATGATGGACAGTGCGAGCAACTGGACTCTACGGATGGAAGGTCGCTTGAAAAAGGAGAACGGTTTATCCTGAGAACTCCGGGCGGTGGCGGCTTCGGAAATCCAAAGGAGAATCTTGACTCATAACTCATAAAGAGGAAGCTATTATAGGAACTTTAATCCTGAAACATTTAACCTTCAAACCTGCAACCCTGAACTTAGTTTTATTACCAGCCACCACTGGCGCCACCGCCGCCGGAACCGAAACCGCCGCCACCGCTGAAACCGCCAAATCCACCACCACCGGAGCTACCTCCTCCAAAGCCACCACCGCCGCCGAGGAAGATAAAACCACCCGGACCTAAGGTGCGCCGCTTTCCTTTGCCTTTTCCACCTCCACCGCGGCGCGAAGAAGAATAGAAAACAAAGATGATAAACAATATAAAGATCACAAAAGAGAGCATATCGTCTTCATTTTGTGAACTTCGTTCCTCTGTAAGTTGTCCCGTATATTCACCGCTGGCAAGATCTATCATAGCTGAAGTAGCTCGATCCAATCCTGAATAATAATCTCCTTTTCTAAAGCTGGGTGATATAATTTCCCGAATAATACGTCCGGCCATTACATCAGGGATAGCCCCTTCCAGTCCATAGCCAACCTCAATACGTATTTCTTTTTCATTGGGTGCGATCAGAATGAGTACTCCATTATCTTTATCTCCTTCCCAAATGTTCCATTCATTAAAAAGTGTTGTAGCTGTTTCTTCAATGGATATGCCATTAAGACTCTCAAGCGTTGCTACAGCAATAACGGTGGTGGTAGTATCCCGGTAATTGCGCAGCTTTGTTTCCAACTGCTGACGTTCCGTATTACTCAACATCTGTGCAAAATCGTTTACATGCCCCACCGGCTCAGAAGGGAGGTCCTGAGCCAGAGATGACATAGCTATTCCAACTATGAATAGAGAACAGAGCAGCAAATGTTTAATACGGAGCATAGAAAAGAAAAAGTTATTGGATACTTAAACGATTAAAGGTCAGAATATGAGGTTGCCTTTAAGAAATAGATGTCAATATGGGATACATTATCCTGATACTTTTCTACCGCGGATAATTCTTCCCATTGAGCATCAGTTCTAAAGGATTCCCAATGAGCGTCGCGGCTCTCCATATCTTCAAAAGACGTCATATACATAAGATTCGGCATTTTGCTTCCCGAAATCACATTACCATAAAAGATGGCGTTGAAATTCAGTCGGTCAAAAATTTCCACTTCTCCACCGGCATTAAACATATCCACCTTATTTATATTCAATGCTTCTGTTGGACTCTCATAGCTTCTCAGCTCATATACACGCTCAGGTTTTGGAGCATCCAGGTCGGCCTTCATAAGAGTTGGAGCATATTCAAAGGCCTCCAGCAAGGTTGACTTAATTCTATGATAGGGAGGATTATCGGACGAAGCCTGTAGGTAATGTTTACCATCGGAAAGATACTCGGAATCGTTGTTGAGTTGCTGGGATAGTGACTCAAACTCATCCAGCGAATTAAATGGAATTAATACATGCGTAGCCAGAGTGCCAGAAGTATCCGCCTCGTGAGGTTTGAAAACGCCCACGGGTTCAATACCCAGTCGATGCAATGCTGGCAGGTAAGCCTCTTCTAAAAACCGATCCGTTTGTTGCTGCTGTTCCGCATTGTCAAATTGATAGGTTTTAATTTGAAAAAACTGCTGCTCGTTGTCCTGGCTTTGAGCGTATGCAGAGGTAATACCTAATTGAGCGCAAAATATAAATAACAGAAAATAGATAGATCTCTTTTTCATAAAAATAAAGTTAGGTTAAGAATAAATGAGTGTTATGTGTTTGCATTGTAGCTTATTTCATCTGTAAGCTCGTTAAGGTCGCCTTTTTGATGATAGGGAAACAGTTCTGTGAGTTTATTTCCAACTTTATGGATGGCTTCTTCGATTCCTTGTTCAAAGGCATCCTCCTTGAAATGCTGAATAATGAGCTTTAGAACCCCATTCCAGAATCCGTCCTCCACTTTTTCATGGATTCCTTTGCCGGCATACACAGCTACCTTATGGTCTTCAGTCGCTACATAAATCAGTACTCCATTTTGGAAATGAGTTTCATCCATTCCCAGCTCGTGAAATATTTCTGCCGCCCGCTCTAGGGGCTCGCCTTCGCAGTGATGTTCGATATGAATACGGACTTCGCCAGAGGTTTTTTCCTCAGCCTCGGCAATGGCATCGATTATCTGCTGTTCCTCTTTTTCAGTAAGAAATTGTCTGGCAGGCATAGGCGTATGAACTTTTTCAGGTCTGGATTATATTCTTTTTAATCAAAGTTAACCTCGGGTACTTCTTCCGCTCCTTCATCAGCCTCAAAATAAGCCTTTTGATCAAAGCCCAAAATACCGGCAAAGAGATTAGTTGGGAACCTCCGGAGATCTGTATTATACGTTTGAACGGCTTCATTATAGCGTTGTCGTTCGGTAGCTATGCGGTTTTCCGTACCCTCCAGCTGCGTTTGCAAGTCCTGAAAGTTTTGGTTGGCCTTAAGTTCAGGATATCGCTCAACCGTAACAAGTAACCTCGAAAGTGCACCCGAAAGTTGCTGTTGTGCCTGTTGGAACTGCTCAACCATCTGGGGATTATTCAGGTCTTCGGCATTAAGCTGGATAGAGGATGCCTGGCTCCGTGCTTCTATCACATCCGTCAGTGTTTCCTGTTCAAAGTCGGCAGCTCCCTTAACAGTATTTACGAGGTTTGGCACCAGATCAGCTCTGCGTTGATACTGATTTTCTACCTGCGACCACGCCTGGTTTACTGATTCCTGCTTTTCTACCAGCCCGTTGTTAATATTGATACCATAAATAACAAGTAGAACAATAGCCCCAACTCCGATAAGCGTTTTAATATTCATAAGTCAAAATTTCCTTGATATGATTAAATTTGCGAAGCATTAAAAGGTACAAAAAATAACTACCTATAGTACGCAATTCATTGCCAAAAGTTATTAGATCATTTTAAAATATTCATTTTTAATTCTTATTAATCTAATCCCTATCTTTGAAGCGAATTTAATCCAACGGCAAATAAAGATTTACATTGACCTATAAATTTATCTATTTCGATCTTGACGACACTCTGCTGGACCATAAGGCGGCAGAACAAGCGGGGCTTTCAGAAGTGCATGATCACTTTGATCTGTTCGATGAAATACCCAAAGAAAAGCTCAGTGATACATATAGTGAAGTTAACAGCGAGCAGTGGAGATTATATAGTCTTGCTAAAATAGACCGATATGAGCTGCAGCGTAACCGTTTTGAACAAACGCTCGAACGATTGGGTATGGATAGCAGCCAGTACGATGAGATCGGGCAATTTTATTTGTCAACGTACCGCAAGCACTGGCAATGGATTCACGGAGCCAAGGAGGTCTATGAAAAGGTGTGTGAGGAATATCCGGTCGGTATTCTGACGAATGGATTTGCCGAAACACAGCAGAAGAAGTTTGAAGATTTTGAATTGAATAACTCGGCCCGGCACCTCGTCGTGTCAGAAGAGGTTGGGGCCCTGAAGCCTGATCCCCGTGTATTTGAACATGCCACAAAAGTCACCGGGCACTCAGCCAGTGAAATCCTCTATGTCGGAAATTCCTTTCCTTCGGATGTGGAAGGAGGCAATGCCTATGGATGGAATACGGCTTGGTATACTCAAAATGGGGAGGCGGAGAAACATAAACAGGCTGACTTTGTTTTCAATGATTTCCAGAATTTAAGTAATTATCTGAATATATAAGAGCGGGTTGTAAGTGATAGTCAGACCAGATCTGGCATTCAACCTGTAATTTTTCAACTTTTATAATCTTAATGTAACCGATGTCTAACACAAAAATAACCGAACCCGAAGTTACACTGGAGTTAGCAAAAGATCACGGACTTACCGAAGAGGAGTTCGAGATGATCAAAGATTATCTGGGCCGTACCCCCAATTTTACAGAACTGGGAGTTTATTCTGTGATGTGGAGCGAGCACTGCTCCTACAAAAACTCCATTCTTGAAATAAAAAAGCTGCCGAATGAAGGTCCGCAGATGCTGGTAGGAGCCGGTGAGGAGAATGCCGGACTGGTTGATCTCGGTGATGGACTCGGTTGCGTATTTAAAGTGGAAAGCCATAACCATCCCTCTGCAATTGAACCCTACGAAGGTGCAGCCACCGGCGTGGGGGGTATCCATCGCGATATTTTCACCATGGGAGCCCGTCCTGTGGCAAGCCTCAATTCACTCCGTTTTGGTAACCTGGATACGCCCCGCGTTCGGTTTTTGCTGGATGGAGTAGTGCGCGGTATTGCCGATTACGGGAATGCGTTTGGAGTGCCTATGGTAGGCGGTGAAATTTATTTTGATGACAGTTATGAAGGGAATCCGCTTGTTAACGCTATGAGTGTGGGTATTGTTAAAGAAGACCGCACTGCTTCAGCCATTGCAGAGGGCGTTGGCAATCCGGTGTTGATTGTGGGCTCCGAAACCGGGCGTGACGGTATCCACGGCGCTACTTTTGCATCCGAAGAAATAAGTGAAGAAAGCGAAGACAAACGACCCAGTGTACAGGTTGGTGATCCTTTTTCTGAAAAGCAGCTGCTGGAAGCAACACTTGAGGTTATCAAGAATATTGATATTGTTGGCATCCAGGATATGGGAGCGGCGGGCATCAGTTGTTCCTCGTCAGAAATGACTGCCAAGGGAGGAGTCGGTATGCGTCTCGATTTGGATAAAGTACCCGCTCGTGAAAAAGGGATGACCGCCTATGAACTGCTTCTTTCCGAAAGCCAGGAGCGGATGCTGGTGGTAGCCGAAAAAGGCACTGAACAGGAAGTAATTGATATTTATGAAAAATGGGATCTCAATGCCGTGGTAATTGGTGAAGTCGTTGAAGGCGAAAATGTTACGTATCTGAAAGATGGCGAAGTAAAGGCCGAAATTCCGGCTGATAGCCTGGTGCTGGGAGGAGGTGCTCCACGCTATGTAAGAGAAACGAAGAAACCTGCATACCTGGAGGAAAAGCAGTCCTTTGATATAAGTAGCCTGAAACATCCTTCCGATCATAAGGAAGTGCTTAATTCATTACTGAGATCCCCTAATATTGCATCCAAGCGGTGGGCGTATGAGCAGTACGATACGATGGTGCGGACCAATACGGTTAACGGCCCGGGTGCTTCTGACTCAGGGTTAGTACGTATTAAAGGCACGAAAAAAGGACTGGCTGTAAAAACGGATTGTAACGGACGCTATGTGTATCTCAATCCACGGCGCGGTGGACAAATTGCCGTGGCTGAAGCGGCCCGCAATGTAGTATGCAGTGGTGCTAAACCGATGGCTATCACCAACTGCCTGAACTTTGGTAATCCCTACAAGCCGGAAGTGTACTGGACTTTTAAAGAAGCCCTGGCAGGTATGGGCGAAGCCTGTCGAACCTTTAACACTCCTGTGACCGGTGGGAACGTAAGTTTTTATAATGAAAATCCAGAGATGGCGATTTTCCCTACACCTGTTATTGGGATGCTGGGCTTAGTGGAGGATATGGAGAATCATCGCATGACGCCTGCGTTCAAAGAAACGTCCGATCTTGTTTACTACATCGGCGCGGAACGCAAAGGGCTTGGGGGAAGTGAATACCTGCGTGCAGTACACAATCTCACCACTGGAAATGCACCTGAAATAGATCTGGAGTTTGAAGGCCGTCTGCAGGAGGCACTGCTAGAGGCAATACGTCAGCAGAAAGTAAATGCCGCCCATGATATCT
>JBEPXF010000117.1:0-9488 GCA_041642075.1 Fodinibius sp. | reverse complement strand
AGAAAACGTGATTTGATTCTGGACAACAAATAACAAATGACTGGAGTCTGTCTTCCAGCATCCGGGCTACCACATGCTTCCAAAGGTAAATTTGATCTGAGGAGTTCCGAAATATTTTTGGGCATCGAAATGTGGCCGCTGCTCGCCCTCAGCATTAAATATTACAGGATTTCCGTTCTCATTGTAGCCATAGGGCCTGAAGGGTTCCATAAGCTGCAACCCTTCACTAAAATAGTAGAAGAAATAACCGAACTCTACAGTGGTTCGAGTTCCAAAAGAACTGCCAATATCAGCGCCTATTTTCAGTTCCCCACTATATCCCCAATGGGATTCGCCTTCCCCCCATCCTGTAAAAAAATCATTTACTCTTTCTGTCGGTCTCAAAAAACCATTCTGTACCACATAAGTTCGAAAGCCACTGCCATCTGTATCATTAACGTAAGGATAGGTAAACGCCATTGCAGGTCCAACAGCCCCCCCCACAAAAAGTCGGAAACTGTCTTCAATTTGTCGAGCAAAGAGCCGCTGTTCCATTCCAAGGAGAAAAGGAAAACCAAACGCCCGCTTATATCTATTGGGAACTATTTGATTTCCGGTAAAAAAGTTTTGAAAATTTTGTTCGCTAACATCTCTGATACCGGTAATACCGGTCTGAAAAGTCAACTCTGTATAATCACCTAAGACCCGGTTATAATGACCTCCGATTCCAAATCCAAAATTATTTAATACTACATCAAAGCCAATATCATTGTGATAACCTTCACTCAGAGGTGTCTTCGGTTCAGATTTTTCTATCACATCCGGCTCTTCAAGTTGTGCCTGTGCAGTATTGACAGATATGCCTAAAACGATCAGTAGTAAAACCGTTACAATACATTGACTTCTCTTATTCTTCATAAAACTGCTTCAATTTTTAAAAGCTCTTAATGGCCTTCCTGAATTCAGAACTATAGTATGTTAATAATATACGTAATATTTAAATTTTGCTTAAATAATTTCATATTTATTTGCAAGTATATTTGACTATGGATTCAGAAAGGCGTTTATTCAGGCTGTTTAAGTAACTCACTAAATTGAAGTCTAAAAAATATGAGTTCAGTAAGCAAGTATCTCGTTTTCGGGCCGGCCGATACCCTGCGACGGATGCCGACCCAACTATCCAGTAACATTGAGCCCAAGTACACATATAAGTACGATTCATCCGACCACGATGATGAAGTTCACGTAGTTGTTTTTGAAGAATACGAAAAACAAATTAATGCAAGCGTAACCCTTACCTGTATTATTGAATTTACCGGCAAACAAAATCGGTTTATCCTTAAAAAAACCGGCGGTCGTATGGGTTTCCGGGGTAGTTCGCTTGATGAAGAAAAACGTACAATCGATAATGAAGTAACGGATTTTATTCTCGATTTTGCCAAACGATTCGGTCTGACTGTTCAACAGGAAAAAGACCAGGAAACTGAGGAAGAAGAGGAGTCCTAACTACCGTAATCCCTCTCTATGAGCAAAAAGGTTAAGGAATGGACCGTTCTTTCTATGCTTGAATGGGCCACGGAATATTTCGAAGAAAAAAATATTCCCAATCCCAGACATAGTATTGAATGGCTGTTGGCCGAAACGCTCAACATTAAACGACTGGATCTCTATCTGAAGTATGATCGCCCGCTGTCGCCCGGGGAGCTTGAAAAGCTCCGCCCCATGGTTAAGCAGCGCGCACAGCATGAGCCACTTCAATACATTATCGGTTTTACCGATTTTATGAATGCGCGTATTTCCGTAGATCCAAGTGTGCTTATCCCTCGCATTGAAACTGAACAGCTGGTTGAGATCATACTGGACCGGCACCCCGACAGTCAAAGCCATAAAGAATCGTTAAATGTATTTGACATTGGCACCGGATCGGGCTGTATTCCTATCGCCTTAAAAATGGAGCGGCCGCACTGGAACCTATGGGGGATAGATATTTCAGAAGATGCTCTTGAAACAGCCCGCCAGAATGCCCAAGAAAATGAAGTAGATATCTCGTTTAAGAAAAACGATATTCTTAAGCCGGAATCTATTCCAGTCAATCATCCACTGGATATCATTGTTTCTAATCCTCCCTATATAACGCCGGAAGAAAAGACAACGCTGGAACCCCAGGTATACCAGTTTGAACCAAGTAAAGCGCTCTTCACAGAGGACATGGAGCAAATGTATAGAAGTATCCTCAAATTTGCCGGAAATAACCTATCTGACAATGGAAAACTTTACTTGGAACTACATGAACACTATTCCTCGAATATCCAACAGCTTTGCCATCATAATGGATGGAATACGGATCTCTTAAAAGACTATGATAAGAAGGAACGTTTTCTGATTGTTTATCCCAAATAAATACCCTTATTACCAACATTTTTTAACGCTTCCTAAATATTTTAAACCAGAGCAAAAAAGTTCACATTCCCATGTGGATAACTTGTTGAAAACTTTTTTATAGTGCTGGTTTTAGTGTTACAAAAAGGTAAAATCAATGTTAGCGTACTATTATGTACTGTCAAGCATTATTTGATAGATAAGCTAAAAAAATGTTAACTCAATGCCTCTCAATGAATTACACTGTTTAGAGCAATGTGGATAACTTTTAGTTTATTGTGAAATATTTTTTTGACATCTGCCTGTTAAATTGCCATCTTCGTTTCACCCTAATTAGTGACAGCACTTAAGATGTGTGGATAACTGCGGGGCACATTTATATAGCAAACATTAATCATTTAGGAGGTTGTGGGACGTTGAGTACTCTTTCTGCCGATGCTGCATGGAAGCAGTGCCTGGAAATTATTAAGGACAATATCAGCTACCAAAAGTATAAGTCATGGTTTGAACCTATTGAGCCCGTTAAACTTGAAAATAATACGCTTACCATTCAGGTGCCCAGCCAATTTTGGTACGAATGGCTTGAAGAGCATTATTATGGTATGCTGCGCTCAACATTGGCTAAAGTTCTTGGGGAAGACGGAAAATTAGAATATTCCGTTGTGCTTGAAAAGTCAGAGGATGAAGCAGACAACAGATCTGTACGTCTGCCCCAGCGACCAATGCCGCCGGACAATAATCAAGGTCAGGATATGGATGGCTATGGGGAATACAGTCCCGGTAAAATTGAAAATCCTTTTGTAATACCAGGCATTCGCAAAACAAAAATAGATCCGAATCTTAATAACAATTACGTTTTTGAACGATATATCGAAGGCGACTGTAACCGGTTGGCCCGCTCAGCAGCGATGGCTATCGCAGAGAACCCGGGAAGTAATTCTTTTAATCCTTTTTTCATTTATGGGGGTACGGGATTAGGTAAAACGCACCTTATCCAAAGTATTGGTAATAAAGCAAAGCAAGAATATGGTAATGAACTGGCCGTGCTTTATATCTCCTCCGAGAGCTTTACCAATGAATTTGTACAGGCCATTCGCAATAACCGGGCCAGTGAATTTACGATGTTCTACCGTCAAATTGACCTTTTAATTGTAGATGATATCCAATTCTTTAGCGGAAAGGAAAAAACGCAGGAAGAGTTTTTCCATATTTTCAATGCTTTGCATCAGGATGGCAAACAGATTGTTTTAAGCAGCGACCGAGCCCCCCGCGAGATTCCCGATATTGAAGAACGATTGATTTCACGATTTAGCTGGGGACTTAGCGCCGACTTGCAAATTCCGGAATATGAAACTCGTTACGCGATCCTTGAACGTAAGGCCAATGATAACGGTATTGAACTTTCCCATGAAGTGCTGGAATTTATAGCCCATAATTTCAAATCAAATGTCCGGGATCTTGAGGGCGCTATTATAAAGTTGTTGGCTTTTGCTTCTCTACAGCACGTAGATGAAATTGAGCCCCAAATGGCGAAGCAGGTGCTAAGAGATATGATCAAGGAGTCACATACAACAGTCTCTATTGAACAGATTCAAGACTATGTATGTGATTACTTTGGCATTGACACCAATAAAGTGCGGGAAAAAACCCGAAAACAGGAAATTGTGGAAGCAAGGCAAATTGCGATGTATCTATCCAAACAGTTTACAGACTCCAGCTTAAAAACTATTGGACTCCATTTCGGAGGACGTGATCATTCGACAGTTATTCATGCTATTTCAACGGTTGAAGAACGAATGCAGACCACAGCTAAACACAAGCGTATGGTTGATGAATTATACCAGAAAATCGAAATGGCCACCCTCTAGCATACATGGATACGCTAACCCTTAAAAATATTCGAATAAAAGGGAAGCACGGATTCTATGAGAAAGAACGACAAAACGGAAATGATTTTGAAGTAGACCTTACCTTTACTGCCGACCTTCAAAAAGCAGCTGAAAGCGATCGACTTGAAGATACTATTGATTACCAGCGGGCGATAACTGTCGTTCACGATATCATAAAAGGGCCATCTAGAAAACTGATCGAATCGCTCACAAAAGAGATAGGAGATCAGCTTTTTAACCGTTTCCCCCAGATTGAAAAACTTAAGGTAGCCGTTCGAAAACTGAATCCACCGGTTGATACAGAAACAGATTACTCAGAAATTAGCATGTCATGGCAGAGGTCGTCGTAGCACTGGGCTCCAATATAGGTGATCGCAGACAGCATCTTTCCGATGCCAAAGCATTCCTTGATGAACTATCGCAAACAGCTTTAACCTCTTCTTCTATCTATATTACAGAACCTGTAGGCCCCTCAAAACGTGATTTCTATAATTCAGTAGTTCATATCACCACTTCTCTTCAGCCCGCGGAGCTTATTAAAAAATTTAAAGAGTTTGAAGCCGGCCATGGACGCAGCTCCCGCCAGCCGCGATGGAGTGCCCGCACTATTGATTTGGATATAATCAGCTATGACGACTTGGTGATTCAATCGGATAGCCTTATCATTCCCCATCCGGAATATCACCGGCGGCTGTTTGTATTAAAACCACTGGAAGAAATACTCCCGGATTGGAAAGATCCCCAAACCGGTGTTTTAATCAAACAGCTTATAGTCCGGGCACCGGAGATGAGAATAGAGAAAACAGACCTGCGTTGGTAGCTATGGAAAACCAATTTGATTTTATCGCAATAGAAGGCGTGATCGGGGTGGGTAAAACCTCCCTGGCAAAACTGCTCTCCGAGCGGCATAATGCCCGCTTGGTCCTTGAACAATTTAAAGACAACCCTTTCCTTCCCAAATTTTACGAAGATCGTGAACGATATGCTTTTCCTACTCAGATGGCCTTCTTAGCAAGCCGATTTCAACAGCAACAGGATATGTTGAGTAAAGACCTATTCCAGCAGATGATTATTTCAGATTATATCTTTGAAAAGGACCGCATCTTTGCCCGGCTCAACTTAGGAGAGGATGAGCTCGCACTCTATGATTCCATTTTTGACATCATGACCGGAATTTCTGCCAAACCCGACCTGGTAATCTATCTACAATCATCTGTTGACCGTTTAATGCATAATATCCGTCAGCGCGACCGCGACTATGAACGACATATTTCACGCTCTTATCTTAAAGAACTAAGTGAGGCATATAATCACTTTTTCTACCACTACAATAAATCGCCTCTGATGATCATTAACACTACAGAAGTTGATTTTGTAAATAACAAAAAACACTTAGATTATATAGAGGAACAGATTTTTAATCAACCAATTCGCAGCAACACACACATTCATATTATTCCTGATTAATTGTAATGATACGCACTCTCTTATTTTTAGTGCTGATGTACCTGCTTATTAAGATCATCAGCCGACTTTTTTTATCTCCCAAGTCTGCAAACAACTCAAAGAAAAGCTCGAGTTTTTTCTATCAGACGTTTCGTCAATTTCAGCAAAACCAGCGCGACCAACAGAATCGGAATTCAAACCAGAAATCCGATAAGTTCGAAGAAATTGAGGAAGCAGAATTTGAAGATATTACTGATGAAGACAGTTCTTCCTCCAAAAGGTCTGAATAACGTCAGAACTTTGCTTATCTTTGAGGGAACTCAATAAAATTTAACTTCGAAAGTGGCTACATCACATGAATTTTGAAGATCAGTTAGAAGAAGGATTATCCCTCCTCCATGAAGGGGATTACGATCATGCGCTCGATATTTCACACCAACTCCAAAAAATGGAGCCGGAAACATCCGACGGATACCATCTGGAAGGCATGGTTTTCCAAAAGCTTAACCAGTGGGAAAAAAGCATTGAGGCACTGGATAAAGCCATTAAACGCGATGAAGAAAAAAGCGGCTTTTATAACCTGCGTGGTTTTGCCCACCTGCAACTGGAAAACCTGGAAACCGCAAAAGAGGATTTCGATAAAGCAATAGATCTGGATGATTCTCCTGCTGCACATCGAAACCTGGTACTCTACATGATTATGAGCGATCAGGGTAACGATGCTATCAACTATCTTCTGGATCGCATTAAAAAGAATCCAAAAGATGTTGAAAACTGGATTTTAATGGGAGATCTGATGCAGCGCGCCGGACAAAGTGCCAAAGCCCGTACCTATTACGAGCAGGCTAAAAAGATGGATCCGGAAAATGAATATGTTAAAGAGCAGCTTGCGGAAATATAATTATAGGACAACGGAACTTATTAACTATTAATACTTTCAAATTAAGGTGAAAAAGTCCTATATTTGAAGCCTTTGAAAACAACCCCTGCCCTGGTGGCGGAATTGGTAGACGCGCTGGCTTGAGGGGTCAGTTCCCATTTTGGGAGTGCTGGTTCGACTCCAGTCCAGGGCACCTAAACCCTTGTAAGTATTTGACTTACAAGGGTTTTTATTTACACACCGATTTTTATTCCTCACATTTCTTTTTCCGTTACAATTTCATCACTTTTAGACCCAAGAGAACAACGCTTATTCCATAGGCTTGCTCAACATAATATTGCAGTGATTATACTCTCATTTATTTTCGGATTAATCTTTTTAATTATCGGAGCAGAAATATTAGTGAGAGGGGCCTCCCGAATTGCCCAAAGAATAGGAATTTCCCCATTAATTGTAGGATTAACAGTTGTAGCCTTTGGCACCAGCGCACCTGAGTTGGCGGTAAGTATAAAATCCGCTCTGTCTGCTCAGACAGATATTGCAGTTGGTAATATTATCGGAAGTAACATTTTTAATATTCTTTTCATTCTCGGCCTGTCGGCACTGATTGTACCACTGCGTGTATCTCAACAACTAATACGTCTTGACGTACCTCTGATGATTGGGCTTTCAGTCGTAGTTCTGCTCTTTTCCCTGGATCACAATATCAGCAGGACTAACGGACTTTTACTGGTCACTGGACTTGTTACGTATCTTTTTTACTTATTCTATCAGGGACAAAAAGAAAATACTGATGCAACTAGCGAAAAAAACAGCAAGAAATCGAAATCTGATAGACAAATAAAAGGCGGCTGGATGAAAAATATTGGATTAGTTCTTGGGGGACTTCTCCTGTTAGTTATGGGATCACGCTGGCTTGTTGATAGCGCCGTTACTTTTGCCCAGTTCTTAGGAATAAACGAGTTAGTCATTGGATTGACCATTGTTTCAGCCGGCACTTCTTTGCCTGAAGTAGTAACCTCCATTATTGCCGCTATACGGGGTGAACGAGATATCGCAGTTGGTAATATTGTGGGCAGTAATATTTTCAATATTATGGCTGTACTCGGATTTACCACTATTATTGCACCAGCAGGTATTGAAGTTTCAAATGCAGTCATCGGATTTGACCTGCCTGTCATGATTGCAGTGGCACTGGCCAGTCTACCAATATTTTTTACAGGGGGTATTATCAGTCGTTGGGAAGGTGGATTATTCCTGGGGTACTATGTGGCATATACCCTGTATCTTGTTCTAGCCGCTACTCACCACGCTAGCTTACCTTTGTTCAGTACCGTCATGCTATACTTCATAATTCCGATTACTTTGCTTACTATCATTACTATTGTTGCACAACAGTTGCGAAAAAAGAATTAAGCCCACAGAACATAATTCAACACGACATATCAGGATATATTATGACATTAACATTAATTTCTGAAATCAAATACGTATGATGCAGGATGTTTTATCAGGCTATGAACTCGTATTTCTTATTGATTTGGTCCTTTCCCTTTCAGCAGGTTTTATTATAGGAACTGAAAGAGAATCCAGAGGCAAAGATGCAGGTATTAGCACCCACAGCCTTGTAATTACCGGGGCAATGCTTTTTACCTTTTTGTCAATGAGAGTGGATCCCTCCTCCCAATCCAGGATTGCTGCACAGGTTGTTACGGGTATTGGTTTCCTGGGAGCTGGACTTATCTTAAAAGAAGGATCAACGGTAAGAAATCTTACGACCGCCGCAAGCATATGGTTTGCGGGAGCTGTGGGCATGGCATTTGGTTTTGGTTACCATATCATCGGAATAATTGCCACTATTGTTTCTGCTGTTATCCCTCGAATGGCTCATTACAGCAGAAAGCGGCCTGAATCAACAACTGACAAGGATTAAAGAATTGGTATATCACTCTCGATTATAAATAACCTTAAAACAAATTTTATTTGATTCAAAACTTTAAGTAGTTATCCATCCAGCGCAGCGTGTAATACTATCACAATGAGAATTAGCATTAAAAATGTTGTAAATGCGTGTTATTAAATACTTTCTTTTTGTTACAATTTTAATGATTTCTTCGAATACGTATGCCCAAAATGGTTTACCTGAAAATCAACAAAACAATAACTTTAGGGTAGGTGCATTCTATTCACTAGACATAAATTTAAGTGGAGATATTGAATTAAGTAATGAGGTCGGATACAGAACAACTTATAATCGAAGTAACTTTACTGCTGGATTAAACTTGCAGTATTCGATCAGTAAAAATTGGGCTCTGCAGTCCGGGGCGAGCTACTCTAACAGAGACTTTTCGGGAACGTATTATTGTAATGTTTGTGATTTTATTACATCTCCCCAACAAGAGGAAATAAATCTTCAATTCTTACAAGTTCCTACGGCACTCAAATATTCAAATTATTTTAACAATCTTGGTTTCTTTGGAAAAATTGGGTTCCTTAATCAGCTTTTAGTCAAAGAGCCAAGCAATCGGGAATTTTATGAATTAGAAGCTAACTCTTATTCCTTGAGTGGAATCTTAGAAGCTGGTATAGAGTATAACTTCGGCCCTGGTTTTGCGACAACACTTTCAGCAAATTATACAAATTGATTAACACAAATTTTTGAAGATGCAGATTATTCGTATAAAACTCTGGGTATTCAGCTTAAACTCTCCATAAAATTATAAAATTAGTCTTCAGTAGATTTTAAATAATTCAGTGTGACTTTGCACGCCCCTTAAGCCCATGTAGATAAGCTGACTCCCTTGAATTTCAACGGAAAAAAGTTATATATTTGACCCTCATTTAAAACTATGAGGTCGTTAACAGGTTTTAAAAAATTAGATTGACCTTTTAATCACAGGACCCAACTTATAAGG
>JBEPXF010000116.1:8944-9527 GCA_041642075.1 Fodinibius sp. | reverse complement strand
GGTTGTGCTTGTATCGATGATTGGGATGTTTCTGTCCGGAATGAATATCGTGCGTGAGCGGGAAATCGGCACCATTGAACAGCTAAATGTTACCCCGATCAAGCGGTATCAGTTTATAACAGGGAAGCTATTGCCATTCTGGATCATTGCCCTTTTTGAGCTGGCAGTGGGACTTTTGATCGCCTATTACGGGTTTAATATTCCCTTTGTCGGCAGTGTCTTTTTGTTGTTTGGTATTGCTGCCATATTTATGCTGGTGGTACAGGGTATTGGTTTATTTATCTCGACAATAACCGATACACAGCAGCAGGCTATGTTTATTGCCTGGTTTATGATGGTCGTGTTTATCCTGATGGGAGGTCTTTTTACCCCCATTGAAAGTATGCCGGTGTGGGCGCAGGAGTTGTCGATGCTCAATCCGGTTGCCCATTTCATTAAAATTATGCGGATGGTATTGTTGAAAGGAGCCGGTTGGACGGAAATCCAGCACTTAACGGGTTTCCTCACCCTGATGGCAGTAGTCATCCTTCCGGCGGCAATTCTTCGGTATCAAAAATCTACTGGATAACTAACCATCAGATCG
>JBEPXF010000116.1:0-8934 GCA_041642075.1 Fodinibius sp. | reverse complement strand
ATCGCTGTACTTGAAGTGAACAGAGAAGCATAGTTATGTCAGATAAATTAGATCAAATACGAAAACAACTTGACGAAACGGATAAAAAAATTATTGACGCGCTGGCTAAACGTCAGCAGTTGGTAAGGGAAGTTTCGTCTTTTAAGATAGATGAACAAAAAAATATACGTGACTTACAGCGCGAGGAGAAACTCCTTGAAAAAATAACCAAACTGGCCCGGGAAGCAGGACTCGATCGTTATTTTGCGGAACAACTGTTTAAAGATATTATCGACCATTCCGTCCGTTTTCAGACGCATACGCTGGTTGATTACCATAATGTTAAAAATGATGCTAAACATGTCCGGGTAGCCTACCAGGGAACGGAGGGAGCCTATAGTGATTTGGCTGCCACACGTCACTTTGAAGAGCGCTATACAGAAGTCCATTCGGTCGGATATGATACCTTTCGTCAGGCTGCCAAAGCCGTGGAAGAGGAAGAGGTGGATTATGCGATTCTTCCCATAGAAAATACCACCGCCGGTTCCATCAGCGATACCTATGATATTCTGGGGGATGGTAACCTACATATTGTGGGAGAGGAAGCCCTTCGCATCATCCACTGCCTGTTAGCAATTGAAGAGGTCCCGATTGATAAAATCCGGCGTATCTTGTCGCATCCGCAAGCCATTGCCCAGTGCAGCAACTTTCTGGCTAAACAGCATCGGTGTAAAGTAGAGTCTTATATTGATACGGCCATGGCTGCCAAGAAAGTACTGGAAGATGGAGACTTATCACAGGCGGCTATTGCAGGTGCCCATGCAGCCGAAATTTATGATCTTAAAATTCTGGAACGCGATTTAGCCAATCAGCCTGAAAACTTTACCCGTTTTGTGGTAGTTAGTACCGATCCTGTGGAAGTCGATCGGCAAATTCCGTGCAAGACCTCGCTATTGATGGTAACTTCGCACGAACAGGGGGCATTGGTAGGCTGCCTGAATATTATTGATGAGCATGATATTATGATGACCAAGCTCGAATCACGTCCCAAGCGCAACGAGCCCTGGAAGTATCAATTCTATTTGGATATTGAGGGAAATATTGCCAACCCCGATACGCGGCTTGCGCTCGAAGAGCTTGAGCAAAAAGCCAGCTCGCTGAAGATACTTGGTTCCTATCCTGCACAGGTAGGGAACGGAGAGGAGTAAGTAAATCCCCCCAGTAACGAACTTCCAAACTCATCGTTTATCCGGATCGGTCGGGGCGTTATCAGGTAAAGGTTCACCGAAAATGGGGGTTCCATCTTCCGACCATTTTAATTCCTGAACGCGTGTATGCCGGTTGGGATCATCAAGTGGATCACCATCAATCTCTTTATAGCTTCGCGCATGATAGATGAATAAATCTGTTTCTCCATCCGGCGTTGTGGTAAAACTATTATGTCCCGGGCCATAGATCCCATTCTCCTCCGATGTCTCGAAAACCGGCTCGGGTGACTTTTCCCAGCTGTCCGGATCCAGCAGGTCAGCATCTACATCCGCGGTAAGGAGACCCACCGCATAGTTATGATCCGTGCCGCTGGCCGAATAAGTCATAAAGATCTTGTCATTCTTTTTGATGACTGCAGCACCTTCATTTACCTCAAAGAGTTGTTTTTCCCATTCGTATTCGGGACGGGTTAGTTCCACCTGCGGCTGTACAATACTCCACGGAGTATCCATTTCGGCGATATAAAGGGCGGTATTGCCATCCATTTCTGGCGGATGCTGTGCCCAAACCATATAATGAGTATCCCGGTGCTCAAATACCGTAGCATCCAGCGAAAAGGTTTCCCACTTTGTTTTCGTCTGTCCTTTTTCGACCCATTCACCTTCCAGGGGATTATCCGAGTCATTTTCCAGCACATACATCCGTATTGCCCAAACATCCTCAGAACCACCTGCTGCAAAATAGATGTACCACTTGCCATCGATATAGTGAAGCTCAGGTGCCCAGATATGTGAACCCATGGGACCTTCATCATGCTTGCGCCAAATGACCTTCGGTTCGGCCTCTTTGAGTCCCTCTATCGTTTTGGCCCGACGAACTTCCAGCCGGTCGAATTCTGGAACAGAAGCTGTAAAATAATAGTAGCCATCAGTATGGCGGTAAACCCAAGGATCCGCACGATGGAGAATCAGTGGATTGGTATAGGGCGCCTCTGATACAGAAGGGGATTGCGCCTGGACGGTATCAGAAGAAGTGAAGCCTGGTTGGAATAGTAAAATAACAACGAAAAAGAACGGAAGTTGGTATAGCAAAGATTTCATGATAGAATCATTTGTGGTGGTTACCAGTAAAAACAGACAATTAAATTATAATTGTTTTAATCACACTTAACAAGTCAGTGGATAGTAAGGATTCTTTGTGTGACCGATTAAAAATATCTTAAGTAATTAATTTTTAATAAATAGTATGAAAACTTTACGATTATTAACTACAAAAATGTTTTATTGTATGAAACTAGGATCCTATAATATAACTATATGGAGATTTTATTATTCGTCTTTATGTGAGTTGAAGGAGTAGCTTCAAAAAAAACTACCTGCAATGAGTAATGAAATAACAGAAGAGGCGACTTTACAAGAACAGGTTGACGAGCAGAAATCTGGCGTTCAGCAAAAGTACGGGACTTTTGGCGGTGTGTTTGTGCCTACGCTCCTTACCATACTGGGCGTTATTCTCTTCCTGCGACAGGGTTGGGTAATTGGGAACGCGGGACTCTTGGGCGGTTGGCTCATTATTACACTCGCTTTTATTATCGTCACTTTTACTGCTCTTTCGATGTCGTGCATTACTACAAATATTCGCATAAAGGCTGGCGGGGCGTATTCCATTATTTCACAGTCACTGGGTCTTGAAGTAGGAGGTAGTGTGGGCGTTCCCCTGTATCTCGCACAGACTTTTGCCATTACCATGTACATATTTGGCTTCAGGGAGGGATGGCTTTATATTTTCCCGGACCACTACGCCCTATTGGTCGATTTCGTAGTATTCGGAGCTTTATTTGGCATTGCATTCATGAGTGCCAAGCTGGCTTTCAGAATACAATATATTATTTTGGCTGTTATCGTTGGGGCTTTAATTTCCGTAGGGGGTACCGTTTTTACAGGGGCTTTGGAACATAGCATACAATGGTGGGGGGAGTTCCCCGGAGCCTCGGAAAATGGTTTTGAGGGCGTCAGTTTTTGGGTTGTTTTTGCAGTGCTATTTCCCGCCGCTACAGGAATTATGGCAGGGGCCAATATGTCCGGGGAGCTAAAAAACCCCAAAAAGAGCATTCCTGTTGGAACCATATCGGCTATTGTCATTAGCTATGTAATATATATGGCCTCGGGGTATTGGTTTGCGAGAGTGGCCCCGGTGGATGAGCTGGTAAGCAACTATAATGTAATGATTGATTATGCCTTATGGGCACCGGCCGTTTTGGGCGGACTATTAGGTGCTACCTTTTCATCGGCACTGGCATCAATTGTGGGAGCTCCCCGAATTTTACAGGCCCTCGGCGATCATCGGATTTTTCCCGGTGGAGAAATGTTTTCAAAATTGTCAGAAAATGGTGAGCCGCGTAATGCTATTCTGCTGACCGGTGGGATTGTATTAGCTACCCTGCTTCTTCGCGATCTTAATACCATCGCTCCGCTCATTACGATGTTTTTTCTTATCACGTATATGATGATAAATTTGGTAGTTTTCGTTGAACAGTGGATGAGTATGATCAGTTTTCGTCCCACTTTCAGCATTCCCAAGTTTGTCCCTTTTATAGGTACCGCCGGCTGCCTGTTCACCATGTTCATCATTAATTCCACTTTTGGACTTGTTGCTCTGGGATTTGTAGTTCTAACTTATTTGTACCTGACAAATAGGAAATTAAAAGTACCTTATGGGGATATGAGAAGTGGTCTTTTTGTATCACTGGCCGAGTGGGCAGCGAAACGCGTTTCCCTTCTGCCGGAGAATAATGAGCGTGCGTGGAAAGCAAACCTGCTCGTGCCCGTTCGCAGCGCAAGGGAGTTGCGTGGCAGTTTTAGTCTCATCCGAAACCTGGTATATCCCAAAGGATCGGTGAAATTGGTGGGATTGTCGGGAGTAGGAGATGATAGTGAACTCAGGGATTCGCTGATGGATTTTGCCATGTCATTCAGCAGGGAAAATGTGTATGCAAAATGGAGTGTTATTGATTCCGATAATTTTGAGGAAGCTATATTAAACTCACTTCAGACATTACAGGGTACATTCTTCAGACCCAATATTCTCTTTCTAAGATTGCCGAATCATAAAAGATATGATAAGGAGATTCACTCTATCATCAAACAGGCAAGGTTAAATAATATGGGGATTCAGCTTTATGTAGAGGACACTATAGCACAACTTGGCAGAAGCTCATCGGTAAATGTGTGGATGCGCGAAAGGAGCCCTGACTGGGATTTGAGTATGGAGCTTGGAAATATAGACTTGTCTTTGCTTACGGCCTATAAATTAAAAATGAACTGGAATGCCAGCATGAGAATGATAACAGTTGTAGATGAATCGCAGGTAGAACAAGCCTATGATTACATGGAAAACCTATTGGATGTAGCCCGCCTCCCGGATGTTCAACCCCATGTAGAGATTGGCACTTTTAAGGAAGCTATCCAGAATGCTCCACAGGCAGATGTAGATCTTATGGGATTACCCCAGGATCCCGATTTGGACGAACTCCGATTATTCGTAGAGCGTACCCAGTCGGCCTGCGTTTTTGTGGCCGATTCAGGCAATGAAAACATCCTGGCCTGATAACTTTCTCCTATCGATATCAGGAATTCTGAATCACCAATTCTTAATTCTCTCACCGAGTATTTCCAATGGAACGCTTGGAAATGTTCTTCCATTAAAAAATAAAGACGATATTTTACTTTTTACATAAGGCAATAATGATATGGTAATTTTCAATAAGAAAATTTATTGGATATTATTTAGTTTGCTCATTATTCCCCAAATTATTAGTGCTCAATATTTCGGAAGAAACCAGGTTCAATACGAGGATTTTGATTTTGAGGTCCTTCAAACGCCCAATTTCGATCTCTATCATTATCCTGCAGAGAAAGAAGCGGTCCAAAACCTTGGGAAGCTTTCGGAACGTTGGTATGAACGGCATTCAAAGGTTTTTAATTTTACGTTTTCCAAGAGCAATCCTCTCATTATTTACGCCAATCATGCCGATTTCCAGCAAAACAATATTGTGCCCAATGTAGGGGTGGGAACCGGTGGTGTCACCGAGGGACGTAGAAACAGGGTGGTGATGCCATTTGCCGAATCCAACCGTAGTACCAATCACGTATTGGGCCATGAGTTGGTGCATGCTTTTCAGTACCGGATAGCCAAAGGCAGTAATTTTGGCGGAATTCAGGCAACCTCTGATATACCCCTTTGGTTTATAGAGGGAATGGCCGAATATCTATCCACCGGGCCTAGTGATACCCAAACGGCCATGTGGATGCGCGATGCTGTTTTACACGATAATCTGCCCACGATCAGTGAACTTTCCAATAGCAGAGAATATTTTCCCTACCGATACGGGCATGCGATGTGGAGTTATATGACAGGAACGTGGGGAGATCAGATAATCATGCCGTTATATGAAGCCGTAGCTAAAAAAGGTATTAAAAGCGGATTAGAAGATACACTCAATATTTCTACGGATACCCTTTCCGGAATGTGGCACGAGGCGATGAGGTCAACTTACGAAAGCGAAGTGGAACGGCTGACCCCGCCCGATGAAGTTGGGGAGCCAGTGTTTCCGGATGATTCAGACCGAATGAGAAGTGCTCCGTCTTTGAGTCCCAGTGGAGAATATGTAGTCTATATATCCGATGAAAGCCTTTTTTCCCTGGAGTGGTACCTTGCTGATGCTCAAACGGGAGAAGTGATCCGAAAACTGACCAGCACTATCACTGATCCTCATCTTAATGCACTGCGTTTTATTGAGTCTTCAGGCAGTTGGTCGCCCGATAGTGAACGGTTTGCTGCCGTAGTATTTGCCAAAGGGGACAACCAGATTATGCTTATTGATCCCGATAATGGGGATATTACAAAACGACTTCACTTTGATGAGGTGGATGCAATTACAAATCCGGCCTGGTCGCCCGATGGAAATAAAATCGCCTTCTCCGGATCTACTGACGGTTACACTGATTTGTGGATGTATGATCTGGAAAAAGATTCATTGCAGCAACTGACTGATGAACGGCATTCTGATCTGCAGCCCACCTGGTCACCGGACGGTGAGACGCTGGCTTTTATATCCGATCGCGGCCCTGATACTGATCTTGATGAGCTGGTGTACGGAGAGATGGTCATTACTCTGCGGGATATGGAAACGGGTGAACATACTGTTCTCCCTGCTTTTGAAGATGCCAAGCATATTAATCCACAATTCGGTCCCGATGGAAATTCCCTGTATTTTATTTCTGACCATAAAGGCGTCAATAACGTCTATCGTTATGACTTGCAGACGATCGATCGCTACCAGGTAACGGATGTAAGTACGGGCGTAAGCGGCATAAGCCAATATTCTCCCGCCCTGAGCGTGGCCCGTAATGAGGGCACCATGATCCTTACGACTTTTAAAGAGTCTCAGTATCTGTTTCGTCGGCTTTCGGCCAATGAAACTTCGGGAGAACGGGTAGCTATGGACGAACTGCCAGACAATACCTTTCAGCTGCCACCGGATGCGAGGAGCGGACAACAGGTGGTTTCATCGTTGTTATCTGATCCGTCAACCGATTTGCCTTCGGATACTTCCTTCTCACAGTCTGATTATCAACCGCGCCTGGCGCTCGATTACATCGGCGGCGGAGGCGGTATCGGAGTTTCCAATCAGCTGGGAGTGGGAGCTGGTGGAGGTATTGACCTGCAATTCAGCGATATGCTGAATCAACACCAGTTGATGACGACACTGCGATTGCAGGGGACATTTAAAGACCTTGGTGGACAGGTAGCATATCTTAATAGAGACAATCGTATTATATGGGGCGGATCTGTTTCTCATATTCCATATAGAACCAGCCGCGGTTTCTATTCGCAGGATACTACCACGGTGGATAATACAGAAGTAGTAGCTCCCACCCTGAATCGAATTAATCAGCGCACCTTTCAGGATCGCATATCGGCACTTGGTATGTATCCTATTTCTACTACTCAGCGGCTCGAAGCTAGTGTTGGATTTACCCACATCTGGTACGATTTGGAACTTCAAAAAACCTTTTTTGACCAGCTGGGAACGCCCTTTGACCGGGAAACGGAAAACCTTGCAACTCCCTCTCCGCTTAATATGTACAATGCCTCACTGGCATATGTGCAGGACTCTTCTGTGCCTGCGCTTACAGGTCCGGTAGCGGGACAGCGAATGCGGTTGGAGCTTTCACCTACGACCGGCTCTCTGGATTATGTGTCGGCGTTGGCAGATTACCGCCGTTACTTCTTTTTCCGGCCTTTAACATTGGCTTTCCGCGCCATGCACAGCGGCAGATACGGGCAAGATGCAGAAGATGATCGACTAAGTCCCAATTTTGTAGGTTATGAGAGCTTGGTCCGCGGATATAACTTTGCCTCCTTCGAGCCCAGGGAATGCACTCAAAGTGCCGAAGGGAACTGTGTTGAATTGAATCGTCTCTCAGGAAGCAAGATGGCGTTATCCAATGTGGAATTGAGGCTGCCGGTACTCGGCCCGGATGAGTTTGCGCTATTTGGTTCCCGCACTATACCCACCACACTTACGGCATTTTTTGATGGAGGGGTGAGCTGGACCAAAGACGATCCGCCGGTCATAAAATGGGACAGGCACTCTACCGAACGGGTTCCGGTATTTAGTGCCGGGGCCAGCGTGCGCGTAAATATACTGGGATACCTGATTACCGAGCTGTATTATGCGGTTCCTTTCCAGCGTCCCGAAAAAGGTGGATATATAGGCTTTCAAATATCCCCCGGCTGGTAACACAATGGTGTGATACGGAGTAATCAATCCCGCATCAGTTTTTTGTACTGCACCCGTTCCGGATGATATTTGGAGCCGAGTCGTTGTTCGCGATTTTCTTCGTACTCCGAATAATTTCCATGGAACCAGTACACCTGGCTGTTGCCTTCAAAAGCCAGCATATGCGTGGCAATGCGATCCAGGAACCAGCGATCGTGGGAGATAACGACGGCACAGCCCGCGAAATCCAGCAGGGCCTCTTCCAGGGCCCGAAGGGTATGAACATCCAGATCGTTTGTAGGTTCGTCGA
The DNA here is from genome assembly GCA_041642075.1 of Fodinibius sp. Lineage (GTDB taxonomy): Bacteria > Bacteroidota > Rhodothermia > Balneolales > Balneolaceae > Fodinibius. The sequence goes on along the minus strand of JBEPXF010000116.1, from coordinate 652 downwards.
GCAGCAGAACATTTGCCTCCTGTTTGAGCATCTTGGCCAGATGCACCCGGTTGCGTTCTCCACCCGAAATTTCGCTGCACCGTTTCTGTTGATCCGTTCCACTGAAGTTAAAACGAGCTGTATATGCCCGGGAATTGATTTCGCGATTACCCAGCTTGACGACCTCCTTGCCATCAGAAATTTCCTCCCAAATGGTCTTGTCAGGATCCAGCGGACGCTTTTGATTTACATATCCAAGCTCCACGCTTTTACCGACTTCAATAGTACCGCTGTCGGGTTCCTCTTCCCCCGTGATCATTTTAAAGAGCGTTGACTTTCCGGCGCCATTGGGACCAATAACTCCCACAATCCCTCCCGGAGGAAGGCTGAAGTTCATTTCCTCAATAAGCAGCCGGTCGTCGTAGCCCTTGGATACATCATGGGCTTCAATCACCTTATCACCGAGCCGCGGTCCGGCCGGAATGAAGATCTCCATATCTTCGCGCTGTTTTTTGCGCTCTTCCGACAGCAATTCTTCGTATTGATTGATACGCGCTTTGCTCTTCGACCGTTTGCCTTTTGGATTTTGCTGAATCCATTCGAGTTCTTTTTGCAGGGTCTTTTGACGCTTGGATTCCTGCTTTTCTTCTTGCTCCAGCCGTTTCTTTTTCTG
>JBEPXF010000115.1:0-9530 GCA_041642075.1 Fodinibius sp. | reverse complement strand
CGACGGCCCGCTGACCTAAATAGCGCGGAGCGATAGCCGCATGTTCACGACTGGACCCCTGGGCATAATTTTCACCGGCAATCACAACGTGTCCGCCGTGTTCCTCTTTAGCTTCCATCGCCCGATCATGGAAATTTTTATCCACAACATCTAGCGTAAATTTACTGATTTCGGGAATATTACTGCGGAATGGCAGGACTTCTGCCCCGGCACGAAGAATTTCATCCGTAGAAATATCATCTCCCATTTTTAGCAGAACAGGAACCTCAAAATCTTTAAGCTCATCAAAGTCGGGCATGGTTGAAATATTCGGCCCTTTTTTGATTTCTCCTCGTTCTTTTTTGGGTTTTGGTGGCGTCAACATTTCCGTATTAATATGAATCTCATTAGGATGCTCATACTTGGGATATCTCATATTATAAAGATCCTCAAGGTCGCGCGGGTCGGTAATCTTTCCAGTTAAAGCAGAAGCCGCTGCAGTTTCAGGGCTCACCAGGAATACTGAGTCTTCGGGCGTTCCTGAACGGTCAGGAAAGTTACGTGGCACGGTACGCAGGCTGTTTTGTCCTGATGCAGGCGCCTGACCCATTCCGATGCAGCCATTGCATCCGGCCTGGTGAATACGAGCTCCGGATTGAACAAGGTTAAACATCACATCATTTTTGACCATATTCTCTATAATCTGTCGTGATGTAGGATTAATATCATATGAAACGTTGTCATTCACCGTTTTATCCTTCACAATCTCAGAGGCCATCCAGAAATCACGAAACCCCGGATTCGCAGAAGAACCAACATAGGACTGATAAATGTCTTGGCCTTCTACTTCACGAACGGGCACTACATTACCCGGACTGCTGGGCAGAGCGATGAGTGGTTCCACATCATCCAGTACAAGCTCTTCGTACTTATCATATTCTGCACCGTCATCAGCTTTGAGCTCGACGAATTCATGACCCCGCTCTTGGGATTCCATAAACCGGCGAACTTCGCCGTCAGCAGGAAAAACCGTACTTGTTGCACCCATTTCCGTTCCCATATTAGCAATAACATGCCGATCCATCGTTGAAAGATTTTTCAACCCTTCACCAAAATACTCAATCACATAACCGGTAGCGCCATCAACATCATAGCGACGAAGCATCTCAAGCACTACATCCTTGGCACTTACCCAATCGGGCAAATTACCTTTGACTTCAACACCTAATACCTTGGGCATCTTGATGTACAGTGGTTCACCGGCAATAGCAAAAGCGACATCCAAACCACCTGAACCAATGGCAAGCATCCCCATACAGCCGGAGGCTGGTGTATGACTATCAGAACCAGCTAAGGTTTTTCCAGGAATTGCAAAACGCTCTGTTTCGATAGGATGGCTTACTCCATTCCCAGGACGGCTAAACCACATGCCAAATCGCTCAGCAGCAGATTTTAAAAATACATGATCATCTGGATTTTTATAGTCGGTTTGTATCAGGTTATGATCCACATACTGACAAGACATTTCTGTTTGGGCCTCATCCAGTTCCATGGCTTCCAGTTCTAACATCACCATGGTTCCGGTTGCATCCTGAGTCAGCGTCTGGTCAATTTTTAAACCAATTTCCTCTCCGGCTTTCATTTCACCATCAACAAGATGACTCTTAATAAGTTTTTCGGTTACGTTAAGTGGTTTACTCATATAATAAAATGTAGTATTGTTATAAACTTCTGTTTTGCTATTTATATAAAGCTATTCCATATTTCTTTCGTTTCAAAAGTTATCAATAGAAGTACTATTTATCTTATTATAAGCTAATTTAAATTGGTTCTAATTTACATCTCAAAAAAGCTTCGTTTTTATCATTTTTTTTATTAACTATGGAACAGAGCTGGCAATAATTCAATTTATAAAAAGATGTATATGATCAGCCTATGAATTATAACAAACTAACTTTATAACTTGACAGACTGAGTCCTAACTCAGCAGTCAGCTATAGCCTCTCTGGTGCAACTCTACTTTTTTGCACCATTCTGATTCAAAAACTAGAATCTAACTAATCAAGCACACATAATAGGAGTATATTATGATTCGACATGTCGTAATGTGGAAACTTAAAGATGAAGCCGAAGGAGCCACAAAGGAGAAAAATGCAGAAAAAATGAAGCTCATTCTTGAAGGCTTAAAAATAAATATTGATGAAATAAAAAGCGTGGAAGTCGGTATCAATATTTCCGAAGGAGATGACGAAACCGGCACACCCTATGATGTTGTGCTTATCTCGGATTTCGAGACCGAACTAGATTATACCATGTATACTCGAAATGACCACCATAAAAAAGCGGTAAAATTTATTGACTCCGTAATTGAGGAACGACATTTCGTAGATTATAAAGTAGATATCTGAGATAAAGAAACATGATTAGAGGGATCATTTTACAGACTTCCTAGCTTGGCATACTAATGCGGAAAAAATAGCGCGCTGGTGCACTATCTGGGGCATATATTCAGGGTGCCACTGTACACCCAGCATAAATGGATATGATGTATGCTCAATAGCCTGCGGCAGGTCCGTTTCTTCTCGCGCAATAACCCTCAGTCCACTGCCCTTATTATCTACAGCCTGGTTATGCAAAGCATTAACCCAAATGTCATCTTTCCCGATTATCTGGCCCAATTTCGAGTCTGATTCAATACGTACCTTTTTTTTGGGCCAGATAGAATGGACCCGAGGCACTTCGCTATAAAAATTTTCTATATCCTGATGCAAATTCCCACCAAAATGGACATTAATTAATTGAGATCCACGGCATATACCCAATATAGGGATGGTATTATTTATGGACCTTTGAAGTATTTCGAACTCCAGTCTATCTCTTTCCGGATCAACAGCAGATGATTTTGTCGAAAGGAGTTTGCGAATCAAAAAAAGAAAGGGATAAAACAAGAACGACAGTACTTTTATAAATCCCTGATATAAACTTGATGGTTTAGGTCCCATTTCAAAAGGATTTTCAGCAAAAGATTCCCCATATCTCTCCGGACCAATATCGGCTCCACCTCCTAAAATAAGCCCATCCAGTTTAACATCTGAATTTGGTTTGGACGGAGTTATTCTAACGGGTTTTCCTCCCTGTAATAAGACAGCATATTTTGTAAACCACCATGCAGCAGTTCCCCCCTTATCCGGTCCTGTTATACCAATAGTCGGTTTGTTAGTCTTCATTTAAATCTAATAATATAACGATAGATTCAACCCATTCTTTCTTAAAAGAAACCAGTGTTTTCTCTTTACGCATTATATATAACTGAGCAAGTTTCTCTATCATTTCAGGTTCACTGGCCAGCTCTTCTACAGCTACCCAATAATTCCATTCTTTGGCAAATGTCCAGCTTGGGTCATCAATTTTACTATTAGGCAAGCGGTAATGAAAAGTAGGTCTTGGCGTATTCTTTTCCCCTTTAACCTTGCGTTTAACAGTGGCCTCGTCAAGCATAGCAAGTATTGGAAGAAAATCTAAAGGTCTGTTTCTTGTCGGATTATATTTTACATAGTCCGCAATAAACTCTTTTTGTGACGGCTCATAACTAACATCCAGTATCTTTAATACAAATTTTTTGGGAAAAGGATCTACAAATGGAGTCAGTTTTCTGGTAATATCTATTTCCAATTTTTCCAAAAGCCAGGGATACAGCAACAAGAAGGCCCGCAGATATTTTAGGATAGTATTAATATTCAGTTCTGGGGCTTCAATATTGATATGCATTCCAAAAGCATGCACAAAAGACCCTTTAGTCCCCTCTGCCTTTTCTTCCCATAACTTTTTACGCAACTCTTCCAATCGTAAAAGTTTTGAAAAAGGAACAGGAGGCATTACAATTTCAACCGGAACTACCGACATAGCTAATTTATCTATAATATCTTCTATGGATTTTCGAAAAGAGCCTTCTTCAATATCAATATCAGCCGTTTCGAATATATCCTCTTGTGCCATTTTTTGCAGGATACGGGCATCGAGCTCTACTCGAAAATTTCCCAATTCGGTATTCCTTATCTCAATATAATATCGGTGATTCTTTTGAACTTCACCTCCATATAATGAGTGTATAATATCGGCAACACGCTCTAAACCGATGCTTGCAAATTCGAGCTCAAGACCGACTCTTCGCTCTTCACTGCTCTCATTATACAGTACCGGGGGTGATCTATATGCCATAAACGAATGGTTTTCAGTATCTATTCTCACAAAACAATAGGGATAACTATTATACCCAAACTCAATATCGAACAGTTTTTAAAAAGTAAAAATTCAGAACATAATTGACCTTATTAAAATACTTGCCTGCCTGTTGACTAATTTGCATAATAACATAACCATAAATTCCAAATAACTAATCCCATAAATAAGGGACAATTTATGAAAAGAGTTCTATCCATTTTGTCATTTATATTGCTATTTCCAATGCTGGCACTGACGCAGCAGCAACCTCAGGTACTTGAGGGGGCTAAGATCATTCCTATTGAAGGAGAACCTATTTCAGAAGGGGTACTTGTCGTTGAACAAGGCAAGATAACAGATTTAGGCACTCGGGAGACCGTTTCTATTCCCGAAAACGCACAAACACATGATGTCAGCGGAAAAGTTATTATGCCCGGACTCGTGGATTCACACTCTCATATCGGCAGCGGAGACGGGGGAGATCGCTCCTCGGCCTTACATCCAGATACCCGCATACTGGACAGCATTGATCCCCGCAGCGACACCTTTAAAAAAGCACTGGCCGGAGGGATTACTACAGTAAATGTTATGCCAGGTTCAGGACATCTGATGAGTGGTCGGACCGTTTATCTGAAGCTTCGTGATGCCAACACGATCGAAGATATGCTCTTTGTCGATGACCCGGTGAATGAAATTGCTGGCGGACTTAAAATGGCAAACGGAACAAATCCAATTGGTGATAGCCCCTTTCCCGGCACCCGTGCTAAATCTGCAGCAATGGTGCGCAACTTGTTTATTGAAGCCCAGGAATATAAAAGAAAGGTTGAAGAAGCGGACGGCGATCCTGAAGAAATGCCCACCCGCGACTTAGGTATGGAAACACTTATCCAAGTACTTGAGGGTGAAAGAGTCGTACACAACCACACCCACAGACACGATGATATTCTAACAGCTATCCGTTTGTCCGAGGAATTTGGCTACCGGTTGGTACTCCACCATGTGAGTGAAGCCTGGAAAGTGGCTGAAGAAATTGCGGAAGCGGATGTCCCCTCTTCTATTATTGTGCTGGATTCACCCGGAGGAAAAATGGAAGCTGCTGACATACGCTACGAAAATGGTGCAGTACTGGAGGAAAACGGCGTAACAGTAGGATATCATACGGATGCTTCTATAACCGATACCCGGTTGTTTCTGCGATCTGGAGCCTTTGGTGTACGCGCCGGAATGAGCCGCGATGCAGCTCTCGAAGCCCTAACCCTTGCTAATGCAAAAATGCTTGATCTCGAAGACCGGGTCGGAACGCTTGAAGAAGGGAAAGATGCCGATTTTATAATTCTTTCTGGTGATCCACTGAGTACTTACACTCGTGTTCAGCAAACCTGGGTAGAGGGTGAAAAACGCTTTGACCTCTCCGACCCCGAGGATGCCGAATATGCCGTTGGAGGATACAAGGTGTTTGAACGAGCCTCCCACAACCATCACCACCACGGCATAGATTGATGTACTGTTTGATTGCCACTTGTAACTTAGCACATAATCAATTTCTTATTAAAGCATTGTTTATTATGAAAAGTCGAACCATTCTCTTAACAGCCCTTATTTTTTGCTTCACAACTGCTGTTCATGCTCAGTTGGCCGTTAAAGCCGATACGATTTATACTATGGAAGGACCTAAAATTGTGAGTGGCGTTATTTTGGTTGACGATAATAAAATAGCTGCCGTAGGTCCCGCAGATGAGATCGATATTCCTGCAAGTTATGAGGTACATGAGGCATCGGTAGCGACTCCCGGCCTCATTGATGCTCATTCCGTAGTTGGACTGGCCGGTATCTTTAATCAAGACCATGACCAGGATCAGCTGGAAACATCTGATGCCATACAGCCCGAATTGCGTGCGCTAGATGCGTATAATGCCCGCGAAGAATTGGTGAAATTCGTTCTTGATAAAGGCGTTACGACCACCCATACGGGGCATGGTCCCGGTGCACTGGCAAGTGGACAAACCATGATTGCCAAAACTCCTTACAATACTGTGGAAGATGCACTTATCGACTCCTCGACTACCGTTGCCTTTACCCTCACATCCGGGGTCAGCCAAAATTTTGATAAACCCGGTACACGCTCCAAGGGAATGGCCATGCTTCGACAAAAATTTATTGAAGCGCAGGAATATAATGAGAAAAAAGAATCCGAAGATCCACCTTCTAGAGATTTGATCCTGGAGGCTTTAGCAAAAGTACTCAACGGAGAATTAACAGCTCTGATTACCGCCCAACGGTCACAGGATATTATGACGGCCATAAGACTAAAAGAAGAGTTCGGTTTCAATATGATCTTGGATGGGGCCGCTGAAGCCTATCTGTTATTGGATGAAATAAAGGAAGCGGATATCCCGGTATTTATCCATCCGACGATGGTCCGTACTTATGGAGATACCCAGAACGCCAGTTTTACTACTGCTGCCAAACTACATGAAGCAGGCATTCCGTTCGCATTTCAAAGTGGATTTGAAAGTTATGTACCAAAAACGCGCATCGTACTCTACGAAGCCGGTATGGCCACCGCTTACGGGCTACCCAGGGAAGCTGCTTTAAATGCCCTTACCAAAAGTCCTTCACAAATCTTAGGTATCGATAATCGGGTAGGCTCGCTGCAGGAAGGAAAGGATGCAGACATTGTACTCTTTGACGGAGACCCGCTGGAATACACCACTCATATTCGTTCCGTTATTGTGGATGGTAAAGTAGTCAAAGAATAAGCTATTATTTGGATAGAAAATTTAGATACTCTTCTATTAGTTCCATGTCTCTAGTAGTAAAACATTTTTTAGTCTTTCTCGTATATTAGCTTGTAATTATAACTTAACTACCGATTATTATGAGCGGACAAGGATCAGCCGGTAATGTTATCGCAGCATTAGCAAGCTTTTTTATTCCCGGACTGGGGCAACTCTTACAGGGCCGTCTCTTTAAAGCAGCCATACAGTTTGTATTGGCTGGTGTCCTCTGGATCTTCCTTATGGGATGGATTATCCATCTGTGGTCAATTTTGGATGCTGCCATGTTTAAAGCTTAATCCGATGAGGTTATGAATCAAGAGACCGAACCTAAAGAGCTTCCTATTGACGGAACCCTGGATTTACATACCTTTAAGCCAGAAGATTTGGGGTCTCTTATCCCCGGTTATATCGAAGCATGTCTAAAAAAAGAGATCTATGAAATCCGCATCATTCATGGTAAAGGAACCGGCAACCTACGCCGATCGGTACATGCCCTGCTCGATCGCAACTCCCATGTAACATCCTATTCACTGGCCGGAGACCGCAGTGGATGGGGTGCGACTATTGCTAATCTGGGAAAAAATAAATAATGACTGCATTTTTCTATTCCTTTCTCTATCCTTTGGCTAAATAGAAACTTTTCAAAAAAATGATGGCATGAGCTATACCTCCGCCTCACTGCGCAAGGCACTGGAAAACCAAATTCGTAGGCTTCAAAAGAAAACCGATGATCTGCAAAACCGCAGTCAGCGGTTATCGATGATCCGGCTTTTTATCTTTGTGGGAGGACTGGCACTCATTTATATGGCCGGAAGCTGGGGCCCTGAATGGCTGTTCTGGATTACACTGATCGCTTTCATCGGAGGTTTTTATAAGCTTATCACTGTTCACAAAAAGATTGAGAAAACGGTTAAGAAATTTACAGTCTGGAAGAATATACGACGCAATCAGCTGGCACGACAATCTCTAAACTGGTCCGATATTCCAGATGCTAATGCTGCAAAATCATATCAAAATCATCCCTTTGCTTTTGACCTCAACATTATAGGGAGGCATTCGCTGCTCAGCCTGATCAATACGGGTCATTACCAGGGAAGCACTGACCTGCTTGCACAATTTTTATTACAACAAGAACCAGATCCAGAGGAAGTAGCAAATCGGCAATCTGTTATCAAAGAGTTAAGCAGCAACGCTGGCTTCCGGGATCGCCTGCAATTACTGGCCCAACTAAATAGCAAGCAGCAGTTGAGTGAGGACTGGACTCTGGAAGAATTGCGTGATCACCTAAATAATGCTGAAAAAGTCAATTATAGCGGTGTTTTATCCCTTTTGGGTGGACTTTCCATACTTAATATGGTGCTCGGGGTGCTTTACCTTACCGGCTATATCGCACCATATGTCATATTTACCTTTGTACTTTACCTGGTGATATACAACTTCAACAGTGAGAAAATTAGTGGACTCTACAACGAGGCTTCCCAAATTGTAAAACTCTTAAAACCTTTTAAGGCAATCTTGGAATTTCTTGAAAACTACTCTTATACCGGGAGTCCTAATCTTAAGGAATTTTGTAGTCCTTTTTGGAAACGCTCCAATGCACCTTCCGGGTACATCAACCGGATTGTCCGTATTGCCGGTGCGGCCTCTTCTCAGCAAAGCGAAATCATTTGGGTATTGCTTAATTTCTTAGTGCCCTGGGACCTCTATTATGCACAAAAACTCAGTGGTTACAAACTAGAAGTAGCTCCTCTCCTCTCTCGCTGGCTTGATCAGTATTATAAACTTGAAGCGCTGTGTTCACTGGCTAATTTCAGCTGGCTAAACCCTCGCTATAATTTCGCACTGCCGGAAACTAATTCTAAAAATCCATTTAAAGCTAAAAATCTGGGCCATCCTCTTATTCCAGAAGACGAAAAAGTGACCAATGATCTTACGATTCATGAAAAGGGCGAAATACTGCTAATCACCGGTTCTAACATGGCAGGAAAGAGTACTTTTTTGCGGACCGTGGGCATCAACCTGGCACTTTGTTTCAGTGGTGGGCCGGTGAACGCTTCCTCTCTGACTACCATCCCCTTTCGGTTGTTTAGCAGCATCAACATTACCGATTCACTTGATGAAGGGCTCTCTCACTTTTATGCGGAAGTCAAACAGCTGAGAAAACTATTGACCTTCCTTGAAGACAATCATCCCATGCCCATTTTCTTTTTGGTGGATGAAATTTATCGGGGAACCAATAATCGCGAACGGTTGCAGGGAAGCAAGGCTTTCCTCCAAAATGTTGCGGGGAAAAACGGTATAGGCATGGTATCAACCCACGACCTTGAACTGGCGCAACTGGAAGAAACTATTCCTGAACTCAGTAACTGGCACTTTTCAGAAACAATTGACGACGGAAAAATGAGCTTTGAATACAAGTTGAAGTCGGGCCCCTGTCCATCTACCAACGCCTTAAAGATCATGGAGATTGAGGGACTTCCCACTTAAGAAGTTTAATTGAAAAATTATGAAGAAAAATTAGTGAATTTAATCCCAAAATAAAAGACGCCC